>NZ_WBKL01000173.1:0-96945 GCF_015714705.1 Nostoc sp. NZL
TTTCTATACCTTCGAGGTCTATTAACTGACTCTTATCAGCTTCCGAGTACAGTAATGTTGCCAGTTCTTGTAAGCAGGCTTTGATCCGTTCTTGTTTCTCTTGGCTCATAGTCAGCGATCGCACAGGGTTATTTCCTTCTACATTTTCTCAGAAATGGTAAATCTTCCAAAACTGGATGCTCCCCAGCGATTTCTAATCGCCAGGGCTGAATAAAATTTCACTTTTATATTTGATGTTTAATCTACGTATTTTTTCACGATTCAATTCGGATTGCTGATTTTGAGTCCTGCATTTTGTACCTCACGTGCAAACTGCTGTAATTGCAAAATATGCAATTGGCTCAGATAGAAATAAGGTACTCTTAATCAAGCTTGTTAGCTTTTTTAAAGTACTTGTCCCACTCAGCATCTAGGTCTATGGGTGACAAAGATTAATAAAGAGGTCTGGTATTAGACCTCTTTCTTTTTTGTTGCTTGTATTCCTAAAAGTTAAAAGTTGAACATTTCTACAATGCGATACCCACGAGTATATAGGGGAACTGGAGCGCCAGAATTCTGTTTTTTCCTTGCTTGTTCAGAAGTTTCATCAAACACAATTAGTGTTTCTTTCCCAACTTTCAGCCAGTCTTCATAGGGCACACTCATATCTTCTTCAATACCAGTAATATTAGATGCTACCATTGCCCGGTAAGCTTCATTAAATTTTCTACGAAACCGGAAATCTACTGAAATTCTTAGACCTTCAGTTTTCCTTCTTACTGTTTGATGCAATCCACGGGCATCATTAAAGTACATCGTTCCGTGTTGAAGTTGTGCTTCTGTGTAGGAGACAACCATTGGAATATTCCGACCTTCATCGAAGTCTGACATTACCTGCATAGACGGTAGTTCCATTTCGCGCGGCATTTCACCCGCTTCAATGGTTATATTATCGATGTCGCCAAACAGTGGTAGAACCACTACAGTAGCATCAGCAGCAACACCTGCCCAGACATCACTGTGGCATTTTGAGCTAGCGAAGGGTAAACCTAGCTTTTTTGCATCAGTTTTGCCGTAGACCATGCGGAGATTTACTGGTAAATCCACTGCATCAATCAGGTCATTTGCTCCTAGTTGGTAGAAAGCCTCAGCTACGCTTTTTTGAAAGAGGTTAAATGCCAAAGTATGTTCTCGCTTGGGCATCAAAAGACCAGTGCCAGTATAGTTCGACAAAGTATTTCTTGCTTCTATTAGCCGTTCAAGCATTTCAGCTTCTGAAAGAATGATAGGACTATTCAGACATGCTGAAATATAACCGGCAGCAGCAATTCGGATCTGCTGGAATAACTCAGGCTTTAATGTGTGTTCAAACAGTAGTCGGTACTGTCGCTTTGTAGCAATTTGATCAGCAAGCTCATCAAAGAGGCGATCGCCAAGCTCAGAAAATGCGATCGCACGTTCATATTCTAAGCTGCATACTGGTGATTCTGCTAATAGTTCTTTTAACATCATTTCTTCCAACATTATTTAAATTGGCTAAATAACTCATGTATCCAAAGCCATCTCGTTTTCAAAACGAATCTGGTTATTACAAATTAACAAGATTACTTTCTTTGTACTTCGTAAAATATACTGTTTTATTTATCTTGCTTATCTTTATTAAAAAGCTAATTTTAACTTTTTTAATAAAATATAGATGAAGTTGAAGTTTATAAACAAAACTAGCTATATGTGAAGTAACTATTAATTAAGTAACTAGGAAACTTTATGAAGTTAAATATAATTTATCTGTTTCTATTTAAAGAAACTAACAAGATGATATTTTCAAGTTAGTCATTTTTTTGAAAATGATAGTTTTTAAATGCAAAATCACCAATCAAAATAAAATCAGTAAAATTAACATTATCAAGAAAACATATTAATTGTTAAAACATGTATATTCAGTAGTATTTCAGCTTTATCTGAATGAAATTGAGCAAGACAAACATAACTCAAATATAAATAAATACTTAAAAATGTCAAATGTAAATCACAAAATCTCAACTCAAAAATTATATAACCACACAGCATCAGAGTGGATTAGAGGAGAACCTACTTCCTTATCAGACTTTACAGCACGCCCTTTTGTACTAGAGCTTTGTGAGCCTGTTGCTGGGGTGCGAGTACTCGATATAGGTTGTGGTGAAGGTTATTGCAGTCGAGAATTACGCCGACGTGGCGCTGCACAGGTGCATGGAATAGACCTTTCCCAAGGAATGATTGCAGCAGCAAATTTGCAAGAAGTAGAAAATGCGTTGGGTATTAGCTATGAAGTAGGATGTGCTACTAATCTCAAGCAGTTTGATGATGGCGAAATTGATCTAGTTGTTGCAGTTTTTCTATTTAACTATTTGACAATTGCTCAGACCCAAGAATGCATGACAGAAGTTGCACGCATTCTTCGCCCAGGCGGTCGATTTGTATTCAGCGTTCCCCATCCATCTTTTCCATATATGCGGGAAGCAGCATATCCGTTTTATTTTCAAGTTGAGGGTGCAGGCTATTTCAGCAAGCGAGATCAGCAGTTTCCTGGTCGGATTTGGAAACGAGACGGCTCTTGGCTAAATGTGCAATTGATTCACAAAACTCTTGAGGATTACTTTAATGCTCTTAAAATTGCTGGCTTCAATACGATGCCATTCTTACAAGAATTGCGTGTGACTCCAGAACATATCGCAATAGATGAATCATTTTTTAGCCCCTTAGTCGACCAACCACTCCATCTAGCCCTACAAATATCACGATGATACAGACATCTTCTTTAGTGACAGATTCCTTCCGTGACATAACGGTTAATCATCCTCTATGGAATCATGAGTTTCTCATCCGCTGTCGCACTGGAAATTTATTTTTACCAGACGTACAGGTACTAGCTGTTCAGATGTACAAATTCTCCAAAGAATTTAATCGTATCTTGGCTAGTATTTTGTCTTGCTGCCAAGATGAAAATAGTCAGTTAGTCATATTGGAAAATCTATTTGACGAAATGGGACAGGGAGATACAACTCAGTCCCACCCAGAATTATTTCGTAAATTTACCCGCGCACTTGGTATCCACGATGAAACTCTGACAGCACTACCCACTGCGCCTGAAACTCGCGCCCTTATTGAAACCTACTTGCGGATGCCACATAAGTATGGCTATTTAGCCGCACTGGGTGCTGTCTGTTATGCTTCTGAAGGGATTGTTAGCTCACTGTACACGCAACTATATAAGGGAATTGTCGGTGCTGCTCCCTTACCCAAAGAATCGTTAATCTTTTTTGAAGTTCATATTGATGTGGATGATAGCCATGCAGCAAAGCTAGCAGCAGTGATTGAACCTCGAATAACCATGAATGAAGAGGATATCAAGATCAAGCTGGCTATCACAGAAGCTATGGATGCTCGTGTTCAATTTTTTAACGGAATTCAGCGTCAAATCTCTAAATATGGCTTTTATACTGATTCATGGCTGCCTTTTGATGCATAAATACATTTGTTTGTTAAGTTCAAATTGATGGGTAAGCAAGTTTGTAGTAAGAACTAAAGTGCTTACTACAAACCCTCCAAACTATAGGACTCATATTTAATTTTTGAAAAAACTCCGTACAACTCAAAATGCCTTATTGCTTTCTTGCCTATTGCCTGTTAAGTCTAATAAGTTAAAAAATTAAAGCGGATTCCTATAGCTTGACAAGGTAGTGGGTAAAAGCAATAAGTGAAAATACGGTTATCACAACAAGGATTTGTAGCATTAAAATGTGAACAGTTTTCCCCTATTTTTTCGGCTTTTAAAGCTGTAATAAAACATTTCAAGGTTTGTCTACAAAAAATTGTGTCATTTAAATAACCCTTTTAAAGAATTAGTTGTGAAGTCTTGGGCAAATTCACAAAGCAAAATTAGGTGCAGCAATAGGAGGCTTCCATGTACGGATTAGTGAACAAGGCGATTCAAGACATGGTGTGCAGTCGCTTTAGCGAAGAGACTTGGAAAGAAATTAAGCACAAAGCAGAGGTAGATGTAGATGTTTTTCTCAGTATGGAAGGCTATCCCGATGACATCACCCACAGGCTGGTAAAAGCTGCTAGTGTCGTTCTCGGTCTATCTCCCTCAGAGATTATGCAAGCTTTTGGCGAATTCTGGATTCAGTACACAGCCCAAGAAGGCTATGGCGAAATGATTGATATGAGTGGAGATGCACTCCCTGAGTTTTTAGAAAATCTTGATAATCTTCATGCTCGTGTAGGAGTTAGTTTTCCTAAACTTCAGCCTCCATCATTTGAGTGTACTGATATGGAGGAAAATTCTTTGAGCCTACATTATCGCTCTGATAGAGAAGGGCTAACACCAATGATTCTTGGACTAGTCAAGGGGTTGGGAACCAGGTTTGATACAGAAGTTCATATTACCCAGACCCAGAGTCGAGATGATGGTGCTGAACATGATGAATTTTTAGTGATTTATAAACCAAATTGAGTGAAGTAGCATGTCTCCTCCTCACCTGACGCTTTCACCAGAGTTACTGGCGAAAGCTTTTCCTTTCCATTTTGCCTTTAGCCGTAATCGGGAAATTGTACAAGCTGGTGATGTATTAGGGCGCATTAGTCCTGAACCATTAGTTGGTAAATTGATTGAGCAGCATTTCCAGATTAATCGCCCAAAAATTTTGGTCGATTTTGATGCTATTGGTAAACAGTCTCGTGCCCTGTTCATATTAGAGTTTATTCACAATGGAATGCAGCTCAAGGGCCAGATGATGTATCAGCCAGAGCAGGAGGTAATATTTTTTTTAGGTTCTCCCTGGATTACAGATACGACTAGCTTGGCTCCGCTGGGTATCAAACTCAAAGATTTTGCGATTCACGACCCAATTGTTGATTTCCTGTTTTTACTGCAAGCTCAGAACACCGCTTTAACTGATGCCAAAAAGTTGACAAGCGAACTGAAACAGCAAAGGGCACAACTACGGAGTGCGCTACAAATTAAGGAGAATTTAGCAGAAATTGCTGAGGCTCAGGCTAAAAAATTGGAAAAATCGCTTCGGGAACTACAGCAAACTCAAGCCCAATTAGTTCAGGCTGAGAAAATGTCCAGTTTAGGACAGTTGGTTGCGGGAGTTGCTCACGAAATTAACAACCCCGTTAACTTTATTTACGGGAATTTGAAATATGCAAAAGATTATACACAGTCCCTGCTAAAACTTGTGGTTCTTTACCAGCAGTTTTATGCCAATTCTGTGCCAGAAATTCAAGAATATATTAAGGAAATTGAGTTAGATTTTTTACTAGATGATTTACCCAAAATCCTAAATTCGATGCAAGTAGGAGCCGAACGGATCTCTGAAATTGTCTTGTCCCTGCGGAATTTCTCTCGTCTTGATGAAGCAGATAAGAAAAGAGTTGATATTCACCAAGGGCTGGATAGTACTTTGCTGATTTTGCAGAATCGGTTTAAGAATAGTGTTGATAATGCTGGTATAAAATTAGTTAAAAATTATGGAAATTTGCCTTTAGTAGATTGCTACGCTGGTCAACTAAATCAAGTATTCATGAATATTATTAGTAATGCAATCGATGCGCTCGAAAACTATAACAGTAAACGCGCGATCGCAGAAATTCATGCTAATGCTAATCCTAATACAATTACAATTACTACGGAAGTCATAGAAACTAACTGTGTGATCCGAATTGCTGATAATGGTTCAGGAATGACAGAAAAAGTTAAGGAGCGACTGTTTAATCCATTTTTCACAACTAAGCCTGTAGGTAAGGGTACAGGATTAGGCTTATCTATTAGCTATCAGATTGTAGTTGAAAAGCATGGGGGAACACTAAGATGTGTATCAGAACCTGGACAAGGAACTGAGTTCTGGATTGAAATTCCCTTGTCTATGGACAGACAAGCAGTTAATTGTGTCAAATCGTTGAGTTTTATGAATTGTCAAAATTCAGCAATACTTACAGTGGGTGATTGGGACTCAACACCTTCTGTGATCTAAGGAAGTTTTGGATTCATAGTTCTCTCTGAATTCTGAATTTTTCTAGAAATTACTGTTTTTTTTGTAAATCTGCTCATTGATTGCCGCATAGCGATACCTTTTCTAAGTTCCCTGTGGGATGCTACGCAAACGCGCAACGTGTCGCAGACAGAGACTCTTGCTAGCTTGCTTCTCTGTAAAGGTACAGCGCACATAGCCAACGTAATTTGTCAGAAATTATTGAACTAGCAGTGTATTGAAGTTGACAACTCTAATATTTTTGGTTGTAAAGCCTACTTATAAGTTATAAGTTATGATTTATGAGTTTTATTGCTAACTTCTAATTCCTAACTTTTTACCTGTACTGATCGTGAATCTACGCCGCCTGATTCCAATTTTTGATAGTTCAGTCTCCAACTGGGCCTTAGAAGCGCGGTTGTTGCGCTGGTTAACGTTGATTTGGCTGTTTGTCGGCTTGATCATGCTATTTTCAGCATCCTATCCCGTTGCTGACTCCCGTCATGATGATGGATTGTACTACTTTAAGCGTCAACTGCTTTGGGTCTTAGTTTCCTTAATCGGATTCAATATTATTGTTAATTTGCCATTGCAGAAAATTTTGGGACTATCTCATTGGTTTTTATTACTGTTTTTGACGTTAATTTTCCTTACACTGATCCCAGGATTGGGAAAGAAGGCTTTTGACGCAGCACGTTGGATAGCGATTGGGCCAATTCCGATTCAACCTTCAGAATTAATTAAACCCTTTTTGGTGCTGCAAAGTGCGCGGCTTTTTGGTCAGTGGGAACGAATCAGTTGGCGGGTTCGCCTGGCTTGGTTGGGTATTTTCGGTTTAGTACTTTTAGGAATTATTGCTCAGCCTAACTTAAGTACAACAGCACTTTGCGGTATGACTATTTGGCTAATTGCTCTAGCAGCTGGATTACCTTACAAGTATCTGGGAGGAACAGCAATTGGTGGAGTGATGCTGGCAATACTAAGTATTAGTATTAAAGAGTATCAACGTAAACGGGTGATGTCATTCCTCAATCCGTGGGCGGATGCTACAGGAGATGGCTACCAGTTGGTGCAAAGTCTACTAGCGGTAGGTTCTGGTAGAACTTGGGGTTCTGGATTTGGGCTTTCTCAACAAAAACTATTTTATTTACCAATTCAGGATACAGATTTTATTTTTGCGGTGTTCGCTGAAGAGTTTGGCTTTATCGGCAGTATGGTGTTGTTGGCACTTTTAGCTATATTCGCCACTCTCGGATTAATTGTGGCGCTGAAGGCTAAAAATACAGTACATCGATTGGTAGCGATCGGTGTGACTATTTTGATGGTAGGACAATCATTGCTCCACGTAGGTGTTGCTACAGGTTCTCTACCGACTACTGGCTTACCTTTGCCCATGTTTAGTTATGGTGGTAATTCCATGATTGCCAGCTTGATAGCTGCTGGGTTGTTGATTCGGGTAGCACGCGAAAGTAGCGAAGCTGAGGTAGTACCGTTGCGAAAACCCCTGTTTGAAAATGGGCGCAGACGCCGAGCTTTTCAGAAAAATAGGAATTGAGCTAGCAAAAGCTTTTTGCAGGAATTAAATAGATTATGAAAGACCTAAAACAAGCAATAATTAGCTACTCCAGCAAAGACCTCGAACACCGGAAAAATTGGTATTCTCCGGTAGCAGAAGCTTACAAGATGATTTTAGAGGCAGTTTTCAACTTTAATATATCTCTGCATTTTACATCGCCCAAAAAGTTACCTCAGGGGTAAAGGAGTTTTAAATGGATTATTGCTAGGTGGGAGAGTAGGCACAATTGGGTTAATGCTAGGTATAGGAGTAGGCTCTACTTTTTTGAGCACTGTGATTGCAAATCCTCTTTGCTGGGGTTGTTGCTTACCAGATATATCATTCACTAGTAGTCCGATTTGAGGTGGGAAGGCTTGATTTACTGGAAGCTTTATTGAGTCAACTGGTTTAACATCATTGCCGTATGGCAGAAGTTTGACCTGAATATTTTCTCCCTCTACTCTCCAACTCAGAGTAGCAGATTCCCCTTCGTTAAGAACTAGATTTGGTTGCTCACTACCGTTGATTCTGAAAGAGACAATCTTAAATGGTTTCGGTAATATTCCAATTTTTGATTCAGTCTTTTTAGAACTAATTTTCTCACTCCCGTTATTAGGAAAAGCTTTGATTTCAAATGCGAAGTTTCCCGCTTTATATGCTGGTAGAGGAATATTTGTACATCGCAGTTGTTGATTTTGTTGTGTACATAGCTTTTGAAGTTTGGGGTCAGCAAGATTACCTTGATTAAATTTATAAGCAATTGGTTCACCATAGGATGTCCCATCATCTGCACTACCAGCAATTTGAACTTGCGCCAGCAATAGCGGCCGGGCTATTGTCCAACTTAAAAGAATATTTTGACCTTTTGTATACTGTGGTTTATCTGCTTGGAAACTAAGTACTTCAGCAATTTGTTTTTCAGCTATTTCTACTTGGGTTGTTTGGGTTGCTACTTGGTTCTTTGAAGAAAATAGTTGTATACCATTACGATAAAAGGCTTGTAACTCAAAAGTGTAATTCCCTTTTGTTTTCACTCCAGTTTTAACATTGCTACAAATTAGCTCTTGTTTCTCTTGTACCTGACAAGGAGGTATTTCATTAGCACTTCCTTTACCCAGTGTTTCAGGAATGCCATTGCTAAAGTCATAGGTAATAGGCTGAATAGGTTGCGAACCTTTAGCCGTCAGAACCAATTTTTGCAATTGTTGATAATTGTGAATGTCCCACTTCAGAGCTACCTCATCCTCCTCTTCGGTAATTCGAGGGTTATTGGCACTAAAATTTTCTAATCTCAAAGGATCAGGGTTTAAAATTCGCCAAATGATGAATCCTATCCCTCCAAGTAACCCCAAAACTGCCAAAATTAACAGAAAAAATTGCCACCAAGGACGGGGTTTCCATACCAAAGTTCCCTGAGGCAATGTGTTAGGTAAAGGTAAATTTTGTGGGTCTTTGATGTCGAGTTTAAAGTTGACCACTAGCCCTGCACCAAACCACGGTCGTCGCCACCAAGGTCTGGGTTTAACCATCAAATTGGCCACAGCACTTCTATTAGGTAATAATCTTAGTTCAGTAGGATCAAATTTATAAGTATATAGTTCTTCTTCGTCTCGACTTTTTAAGCTTAATATCAGTTCACGGACAATATTTCCCTGGTTAGCTAGTGATAATTCGTACTTTCCAAGACTACGGCTCACTTGTCCCAAGATGGTATGAAGTTCTATATCTAGACGATAATTTGTCGGAATTTGGATATACACCAAATCCAGCAGTACTAAGTTTGGAGAGTTTTCCGAATACAAGCGGATTGTTGGAGAATAGCTTCCCGCAAGGGTATCTCCTGGTGGGTGAAATTTCAACAATATTTGACCTTGAGTACCAGGGTTGAGTTCTAGTGCCGTAACATCAGATACTAACCCTGTACCCTCGTATCCAGTTGCCGGATAATTAATTGTGAACCAGTCATCGTCTAAATCTGGGCAACTCAAGCGGAACCTATCAACGAGATAAGAGCGATTGTCTACTATTACCTCCACTTGCAGAGGTTCCCCAGGATTGAAAATTAGTGGCTTGTTGGGGTTGGTGTTCGGTCTAATGGAAAATGTCGGGTCATTCACCCGAATTGCAGTCTGTTCTGTTAGCAGAACCTTAATTTGATTTGGGAAGGTTATGGGAGTATCTTGTGGATAATGTAGAGGAGAATCTACGACTAGTGTATAGTCATAGGTTCCTGGGAGAGCATTTGTGGCGATTTGAAACTCAAATCTTACTTCGTCGCTATTCTGTTGGGGAGCTAATGCTAAACTTTCTCTAGGAGAACTAGACCAACCAGTTAAATTTTGAAATACTTCGTCAAAAACAAAATATAAGTCAATAACTGCACTCTGGTCTCCCTGATTAATCACAACAACATAGATTTCAATGGTATCTCCTGGCATTCCAAATTGAATTCCAGGTGGGTTGATAATAACTTGTAGTGGATTGAATTTAGCTTGCATCTTATCAACTCCCTTATTTGATGCGGTGTAGTTTGACTTCAAAATCTTCACTTCCACTCACAATCATGGTTCCTTGATTAGTTTTCAAGTCAATACTATTAATTTTTTTAGAGCTTTCGTAGATTTTTGTACCTTCTGCTGCCTTTGTTTTGTCGAGTTTATGTTCGGGGGTTAAGTACCAAACCATTACTCGTCCATCATCGCCACCACTTACTAAGAGGTTACCATCATCACTAAATGCCAGACTACGCACAGATGTTTTTGATGCTGACCAGCGGTCTAGTGGTGAACAATTGAGTTCATTTACTTTTTCCTGCGGATTCGGATTTTTGAGAGTTTGGCACTGATTCAAATTCCAAATCGTAATGAATCCCGCAGAATCGGAGGTTGCGAGGATTTTTTCTGCTGAGTTAGGAACAAAAGCCAATCCCCAAATATAGTCTTCACGTCCAACTAATGGGTCTAGTTTTTCTAGATTTTGCACTGATAAACCTGGGAATTGTTTATCAGACTGAGTTGGATTCCACTGCCACAAGATGAAACGCTTAAAATTTCCTGAAATTACTAGAGTTTTTGCATCTGGACTGAGATTTAATGCCCGGACTTGGAAACCTGATAGTTTCAAGGTACTTTGGACATCGATAACTTGCGGTTCTGGCAGAAAATCGCTGTTAGGGGCTGGTCTTGACCACACTCTAACTTTACCACTGCCATAGCCACTGAATAAGTTAAGTGAGTTTGAGGTGAAAGCTAGGTCAAAAATGCGATCGCCTTTTGCTTTTGGATCTTTAAGGTCTTGAAGTTGGCTAATCTTTGTACCTGAAGGGACATCTCTTAGTTCAATTACCCCATTATCTAAACCAACAGCAGCACGATCATTTTGTAACGGCATGAAGCGTAAAACTTGTACTGCATCATCGGTAATTGCCATCAAACCCTTAGGCTGTTGCGGTTTATCACATGCAACAGGCTGCCCAGCATATCTTACTGTATCGTCGGGGTTTAAGCTATCAGCACCGATTCTCCAAAGTCTTAAGGTGCAATCATCTGAGCCACTGACCACAGATAAACCAATGCCACTAAAACGTACTGAGTTGACAGAACGTGTATGCATTACACCTCTTGGTTGTAGTATTAATGCTAAGAGTGCTGCTAAAAGTGCGATCGCAGCCAACTGTAGCCATAAAGGTATAATTGGCAGAGTCTCTACTTCTAATGTCTGCGTGGCTGGGTCTGTACTCCCTAAACGTTGGTCGGATAATTCAGATTTGGCCTCTAATAATAGAGTTTTGTTGATTCCTACCCAAGGGCGTTTTGTTTTAACATCAAGGATGACTTTACTTGTCTCTCCTAGATGGAGATTAGCAATATCGGGAAGCTTTTTGAAACTACATTTTCGCCAGTCTCTACCCTGCACCTGCACATTAATTTGCTGGTTGAGGTTACTAGCGTTTTTAAATAGTAGTTCAAAGGAAGCTGTATCAGACTTCCAGTCAGGCAACCATGCCGATCTACTAGGAATTTTGAGGTTTTTTTGTGTGGTGGTAAAGTCTACAAAACCCACAGGCAAAACTTCAATGTTGCCTTCAGCATTAGTTGGATAACCATTATTGCTAACAGCTTCAATAGTAAAAGGGTAATTTTGACTGGGTGCTTGCACTACAGAAGGGGGTTGGCATTGGAATGTGGCTTCTGCTAAACCACCTGGATCTAAGGATAATCGGCGTTCTGCACTACCAGTCAGCCAAGACGGATTAACGCCTGTAAAACGTAATACCACATCAGTTGGTTGTTGTCCCAAGTTCCGCACCCGTACTGGTATATCTACAGAATTACGGGGATAAACTTGGAACTCTCGTACAGGCAATTCTACATTTAAATGCGTTGGTCTGTTGTCTCGCTCGATTTTTAGGCGTAGCACAAGTCTGCACTGTTGTGCTAATTGCGGTGAAAAAATCTTTACCATCAGGTTGACAGTACCGACAAATCCCGGAATGGGCGTATTGAATATAAAGACTTGAAATATGGTACTACTACCCGGTGGTTTAGCTGCTGCTACCTCTGGTTCGAGTCGATACCAGCGATATCCTGTGTTCCGGGTTTCTCCTGCTGCGGCAATTTCTATCTGAAAATTGACAAAGCGATCGCTGTCATTATTGACAGTTACCTCAAAGGAGACAGGAGTATCACCTGGACGAAAAGTTAAGTTTTGAGTAGAAAGGCTGGCATTAATAACACTTTTTTCCATACTATTTACTTATAATATTTTTTTATATTCTGCATGATTAGCACTATTAAAAAATTAATGTCAATGTCTGCGAAAACGTGACAATAGTTTTTTGTTTGAATATTGAAATGTATATATTATTAGATATTTTGTAATAAATTTGTCAATTTCTAAAAGTAATTTTCATAAAAGCTATATATTAAAATCCAAATTCATCAATTGAATATCTGGCGCGATTCTCAACAAAACTTGATAAACCAAGTTTATAGGCGAAGAATTGAGTTTTTGAGGTTGAATCAGCATAAAACCTTTAATACTCATTCTAGATGTGAGTTTGAGAACACTGTACAATTACATACTTTTATTGCTTTACAAAAGCGTCAACTTGCTAGATGATAGCAACGAAAGGGAAAATAATTAGTAAATATATATAGTATTTTTAGCTATCGGTAGTTGTGTGAAAATCCTGTAATTAAGCGGCTGAAGTCGGTTTGAGATTCCCTCATTACCTTAGCTCGAAGTAAAGAAATGGCAACACTACATACCTCACACTTCCAAGTAAATCCCGCAACTTCCACCTCCTATGTCCGTAATATAGTCTTTATCGACATGGCCGTTGAAGACTATAGCGCTCTAGTCAATGGCGTGCTTGATAATACCCAAGTGTTCGTACTTGATTCGACACAGAACGGAGTTGAAAAAATTACAGCAATTCTGGAGAGTTGCGTAGACGCGCAGCGGCTTGTCGCTAAACATCGCACGAATTTGACTAATATTCATATTGTGTGCCACGGTGCCCCAGGTTCCTTACAATTGGGCAACACCCATTTAGGACTTGATACCCTCGACAAATACAGCCAGCAACTCCAAAAATGGCAGAAGATATTTTCAGCCTCTGCCAAAAGCGATAACCCCTGGAACTTACTCATCTATGGTTGCAATGTGGCTTTGGGTGATGCGGGGGAAGAATTTGTAGACAAACTGCACCAACTCACCGGAGCAAATATTGCCGCTTCCCGTCAGCCAATTGGCAATGCAGCATTAGGCGGCAACTGGGAGTTAGAAGTGCGCACCACCGAGATGGAAGTGAGTTTAGCATTTGCAGAAACGACGCGACAGGCTTACGCAGGGGTACTGGCGACGTTCACGGTGAATGATACCAAAGACGCAGATGATGGTGATCCGAACAACGGCATCACGACACTCCGGGAGGCAATTAACTTAGCCAATGCTACTGCTGGGAATGATGCGATCGCCTTTGGGGAAGTGTTTAATGATGCCACCCCAGATATTATCACTCTCATCTCTGGGCAACTGACGATTACCGATGATATCACCATCTTGGGGACTGGGGCATCTCAACTGACAGTGAGTGGGAATAATGCCTCTACAATATTCGAGGTATCGGGACTAGCGACAATTGTCACCATTGATAGTTTGGCGATCGCTAGCGGCAGTATTAAGGTTAATAGAAATTCCATTCTTAGCCTAGCTAACACCAGTGTGTCTGGTAATACAGTAGAAAGGGGCATCTCTAACAGCGGCATTCTCAGTCTTGCTAACACCAGTGTCTTTGGCAATACGGAAGGCGGTATCTATAATGGTGGTACTCTCAGCCTAACTAACAGCAGTGTTTATGGCAATATCGGGGGAAAGAGCATTTTTAATGGCAATACTGCGGGAAGCGGCATTTTTAATGACGGTTCTCCTGGGAACACTGGTACTCTCAGCCTAATTAACAGCAGTGTCTCTGGTAATACGGCAAACTCCGGCGGTGGCATCTATAATCAAGGCGGTACTCTCAGCCTAACCAATAGCAGTATCTCTGGCAATACGGCAAACTTCGGTGGTGGCATTTTTAACGCAGGTGATGATTATTATAGTTCCGGATCAGCTACTCTAACTAATAGCACCATATCTGGTAATACAGCGTTAGAGGATGGCGGTGGCATATATAATGACAGAGCCTACGCGAGTGACAACAAGCTCACCCTAATTAGCACCACAATTAATAACAACATAGCTGACTTAGATGGTGATGGTACTGGTAATGGTGGCGGTGTTTTTAGTTACTTTGATTCCCCTGTTAACGTTAAGGTTAGTAACACCATCATTGCAGGCAATTTCGACAACTCCACCTCCGGTGATATACACCCCGATGTGAGTGGTGGACTGGTTGACTCCGGCAATAATTTGATTGGCAATAATACTGGTAGTACTGATCTTACCACCAGCACCCTCGTCGGCACAAGTACTAGCCCCATTGACCCCAAACTCGAACTGCTGCAAAATAACGGTGGTGCGACCTTTACACATGCGTTACTTGCGGATAGCCCCGCTATTGATGCTGGAAATAATTCCCTAGTTCCTCCTGGTGTCACGACTGACCAACGCGGCGCTGGATTTGATCGGGTATTCAACGGTGTTGTTGATATTGGTGCTTACGAAGTCCAGCCCCCCATTACCCCGTCACCTGTTAATACTGACACAGTAGTGACTAATACCAGTGATTCTGGCTTAGGGTCGTTGCGACAGGCTATTCTCAATGCCAATGCTACTGCTGGGGCGGATACCATTAGCTTTGCGGGCGTGTTTACCGATGCCACCCCAGATATCATCACCCTTACATCTGGGAAACTAACCATTACCGATGATATAACCATTTTGGGGACTGGGGCATATAACCTCATTGTGAGTGGGAATAATTCATCGGGCGTGTTCGAGATATCGGGTTCTGGGACAGATGCCAGCATTGATGGCTTGAAGATTGCTAATGCTAATGATCCCTTAGGCAGTATTTTGCTCAATAGCAATACCAGCCTCAGCTTGACTAACAGCAATGTCTCTGACAATACTGGCACTGTAGGCGGCATCTTTAACAAAGGTACCCTCAGCCTAACTAACACCACTGTCTCTGGTAATCGTGGGTCATCATTAGGCGGAGGCATCTTTAACCAAGGCAACCTTAGCCTAACTAACAGTACTGTCTCTAATAATTTTGCAGCCGTCCGTTTCTACCCTGCCTATGGTGGCGGCATATTCAACACAGGCAAACTCAGTTTCACTAACAGCACTGTCTCTAATAATAGGGCGTTCGCCGACGGTCTTGGTCGGGGAGGGCCTGACCCTTACCCATCCTATGGTGGTGGCATTTATAACTCAGGCACCGCCGATATAACGGGAAGCACTCTCTCTGATAATAGTGCGGCAGACGGCGGTGGCGTTTTCAACAATGGTACTTTTAGCCTGACTAACAGCACTGTCTCTGCTAATAGTACATACTACAACGGCGGCGGCATTTATAACAGCGGCACTCTCACCCTTACCAACGACACCATTACAGATAACATAGCAGAAGGCTTTTTCAGCGGTACAGGCGACGGTGGGGGCGTTTTCAATGACTCTGATGGGACTGTTCTTGTTGGGAACACCATCATTGCAGGCAATTTTGATATGAAACCCAACGGGTATTCTGAACCCTTTATCTTTAACCCTGACGTTTCCGGCAACTTTTTGGATGAAGGTAATAACCTAATTGGTGATAATACTGGCAGCACTGGCTTTACCGTCAGCACCCTCGTTGGCACCAGCACCAATCCTATTAACCCCAAACTCAGTCCACTGCAAAATAACGGCGGTGCAACCTTTACCCATGCTTTACGTGGGGATAGTCCTGCCATTAACACTGGTAATAACTTGCTAGCTCAAGAAAATATTACCACTGATCAACGCGGCGCTGGATTTGACCGAATTATTGATAATACAGTTGATATTGGTGCTTATGAAGTCCAGATACTGACAGGCGGTGGCGGCCAAAACCAATTTGTGATTCGTTTTGAGGGAACGCAGATAATCACCGATTTTGGTGGTGTGGGCAAAGTAATAAACCCGACAGCAGCAGTAATGGCCGAAGTTGATACTCTCAAATTTGAGGGTGCTGGCTTAACTGCTCGAAATCTGCTCCTCACCCAGAATGGTAGCAATTTGGTAGTCTCTTTTGAAAGCGTGGTCAACAGTCCAGAGATAATCCTGCAAAACTTTGCCCTAGAAAAACTAGAAAACCTACGTAAATCTACTGGAGCAAACATAGATTTAGGTAATATCCTCTTTAACGAGCAATCCACTATTAGTGACAGCTATGATGTCTTCAATGCCAACTCCAGCCAAAGCACTATTTTCAATAAGAACACAGTCACCTTCCTCAATGACCTGAACAACAATATCAGTGGTTTTGACAACTCAAATGATGTGATTAATGGTCAAGGGGGTAATGACCAAATTGATGGCAAGAGTGGCAATGACTTGCTACGCGGTGGTGAAGGTAACGATACTCTGATTGGTGGTGCTGGTAATGACATTCTTGTTGGTAGTGAAGGTAACGATATTCTCGTTGGTGGTGTCGGCAACGATACTTTAATTGGTGGTGCTGGCAATGACATCCTCACTGGCGGTAGCGGGAATGAGCAGTATATCTACCAAGCCTTGAGCAACAAGGGTACTACTGGTGATACAATCACTGATTTTAATCAAAACCAGGATAAGTTAGTCCTAACTGACTTGTTCAAGAGTTTGGGCTATCGTCCTATCGATGTTTACTACCTACGATTTGTACAATCGGGTACTTCTACTGAAGTTCAGATTGAAGCTAATGATAATGGCTATGGTTGGAATACCTTAGCGACTTTGAATAATTTCACCGCTACTAATTTGGTAGTTGGTACTAACGTCATCGTCTAGCGCTCAGTACTAGTTTGTAGCGACTGTCTTAAAAGTAATCGAGGCACAAGCAATACAACCTATTTTGTTAACGGACAAACAGGCAATTTCATTCTGAAGATGTACGGCTATTCCACAAGCACCGAACAAATTCAATATGGTAAATAATTACTGATACCAGAGCCTAAAAGCCTTAGTTGGTAAAGGTTGACGTGGAGAAAATCACTAATTTAGATGAACTTGGATCTGTTGCTTAATTTTGGATTTTAGATTTCTCAGACATCTAAAATCCAAAATCTAGAACTCTTACAGTTGCCGCACTAATGGCTGACCATCTTTGACTTCACCAATCAAAACTAAATCGACACAGTTAACGAAAATACCATTTTCCAGAACGCCGGGAATGTTATTCAATGTCTTTTCTAGGCTGACTGGATCTTCAATAGAGTCAAATCTGACATCTAAAACAAAATTGCCTTGGTCGGTGATTACTGGGCCAGCTTTTTTAACACCCATGCGGAGTTCTGGTTTGCCACCAAGTTTTTTGATGGCATTGGTTACAGGAGTAATTGCCATTGGAATCACTTCTACGGGCACAGCGAAACTAGAACCTAAGCGGTCTACTAACTTACCACTATCTACCACAACGATAAACTGTTCTGCCAGGTAGTCTACAACTTTCTCGCGGGTATGTGCTGCACCACCGCCTTTAATCAAATTCTTCTGCGGATCGACTTCATCTGCGCCATCAATGGCAATATCGATGTGGTCAATTGCATCCAAGGTGGCCAGAGGGACACCGTATTGCTTCGCCAGCACTTCTGACTGAAACGAGGTAGGTATACCAATGATATCTTGAAGTTCGCCAGACTTGAGGCGATCGCCCAAAAACTGAATCGTATATGCTGTAGTTGACCCCGTACCCAACCCGACGATGGAACCGGATTTTACCAGGGCTGCGGCGGCTTTGCCAACTTCTTGCTTCATCAACTTTACGGGATCTGTTGCTGTCATTCCCAAAACTCCTGAAAAACTGACTATAGTCCATAGTAGTGGGCAGATAACATCAAAAGATGAAAGGTAAAAAACAAGTTTTTGCTGATTTCTACTTCCTTGATGATGGCAACAAGCTAATACCCTACGTAGCTACGCAACATTGCCCAGCCTAAAATCGTCACTAACTGAGTTACAGGTTATTAAGAAGACTAAATTTTGCGTTAACCTCAGTAACGTAGTTTTTTAAATTCACGTTAGCAGCTAAAAGTGGTTATGGTGATGCGTCAGCTTTCAATTACTCTATCTTTAGTAGCACTACTACAAAACTTACCAGCAATTGCTCAGACTCAAGCGCCAGAAACTACTTCTGGAGTTCCATCTGATTCCATTCAACAGGTAACTGCTGTCAAATGGATGACAAACTTTTCCGATGGCAAGTTTTATCCAGAAAGGTTACTGAGTAGAGCAGAATTAGCGTCAATTATGGTGAAAGCATTTGGGCTAAATAAAAGACAAGCTGTGAGCAAAGAAAATTTAGCTATTCCAGATGTTCCTCGTTCTCATTGGGCATTTAATGATATACAGACAGTCTTGAAAACTGACATCATGAAAGGTTATCGGGGCAATGAATTCTTCCCTAACCAAAAGGTGACAAAGGCAGAAGCTCTTGCTATTTTCGCCCAGGCTTATGGTGTATTTCAGTTTCCCGATGAGACTGTTAATGAAATTCTGGTTTCATATCCAGATGAAAAGTCTATCCCAAGTTGGGCTAGAAAAGCGATCGCTACAGTAGCCACTGAGGGATTTCTCAACACAGATGCTCAAGGTAATATTTCCCCATTAAAACCTGTAACCCGTGGGGATATGGCTTATGTATTGAGCAGATATTTGCAACGACAACAGCAACAACCCGAAACACCAGAAGTTCCGATTATTCCAAATAGCCCGCAATCACCTTAGCTAGACTTTATCCAGTTAAGGTGCTTAAAATCACCTTTGACCAGAATCTCTATACTTGTCTCGAATCTGGCGAAGATATAAGGAATTAGACTGTGTTGGTTGCTGCAACACATAAGTAGATTGTGGTGGTTGCGTCGGTTGCTGCAACCCATAATTTCCATAAGTAGATTGTGGTGGTTGCATCGGTTGCTGCAACCCATAATTCCCATATGCCGCAGGGTTTGTGGGTGTGATAACGCCTTGACTTTGACTAGAGTAAGGTGAAATATTACTTAGTGCGGCAGAGGTAGCTGGGGGTGTCACTGGTGCTAAATTAGGCACTACCTGACCACTATTTAAATTATTGTAGGGATTTTGCGGTAAGTTTGTACCCGTTGATGTATAACCTGTACCAGTAGTTAATCCATTACTAGGCAATACCTGACCGTTATTTAAATTACTGTAGGGATTTTGTAGTAAGTTCGTACCCGTTGACGTGTAGACGGTCCCAGCAGTTAAGCCAGTACTTGGTAGAGAATTCTGACTGGGTAAACTGTTGATGGGTGACATTAGCGTTGCTCCTGGGTCAGAGACTTGTCCCAAGGCATTCGTCTGAGTTACAGTACCATTAAAGCTAGACAATTTCTGGTTTGTCGATTGGTTTAGCGCCGCTTGTAGAGGGCTGATAGACAGGGAATTTTGATTCTTATTGGTTTGATTAGTTAATCCAATACCCAGGTTAGAAGACGTTTGTTTCCCCCCTGTTGCTTCAGATGCCGCAGTTAAGGAATTGAAGCCTAGAAACTGGCTACTACTATCAACCGTCCCAGTCCGCAATAAATTTTCTGTTTGTACAACAAAGGGATTTTTCGCGGCTGGGGAAGTATCGCCATTAACGCCTAAACCAGGATTTAATTTGGTATCAGTAGCAGACTTTTGTTTGTTAATTACATCCTCTAATAAGTTTTTGCTCTTTTCTGCTTCAGTATTTTCCTTGAGGGTATTTGCCGTTACTGAGAGGGTTGCTTGCTCAAAGTCATTAAATAAAACTGGTAGGTTATCAATATCTGCTGCAATGGCTCTGTTTTCTTCTGACAGCGAGGAATTAGCAGGCTTTTGTGAAGCAACTTGGCTTTTTTGCTTATAAACGAAAATATCTGGGTTTAACCAGTATTCCCAAGTTACTAGCCCGACTACAGATAAAAAAATTGCAGTGCCCCAAAAACCAGGTCGTCCTAGATTCCATAACCTGGCTTTGAGATAGCGTAAGTAGGCGGGAGGATAATGACGATTTGGCATGGGATTGGTAATTGAAATTTACTCGAAATCGGGAAAACTTGACGGAAGCTGAAGGCTTTGCTATTTAATGCTTTTGCTTTCCTCAACAGGAAATATCTCATCGAAGTTGGAATGCTGGTTTTATCCTAACTTCTCCATCAGTTATTAGTCATTACCAATAGACATGTAGTAGTCAAAAATTTACTTTTTAGTGGCTGGAGTCTATTTGGCAAGATTTTTTAGAAAGTTCTGGGAATTTATGGTTATTTTTTGGGTATCGGTCACATTGGATAACATCAGAACTTGACAATTGGTCTAATTTATTGTTGTAGCTGGACAAAAGTTCAACTTTTTTACTTTCTAGTTAGCAAACTAAACTGTGCGCTGCAATGATTCGATACGCCTCTGAGGTCACTGTGTTGCACCGTACTATTAACCAGGAGACTACAGGAATGATGAAAGCTGAAGATATCATGACCAAAGATGTAGTTACCATTCGCGGTTCGGCGACTGTTGCTGAAGCAGTGGGGCTGATGAAGGAAAAAAAACTGCGGGCGCTGGTTGTGGATCATCGCCATGAGAATGATGCTTATGGCATTGTCACAGAAACGGATATTGTCTATAAGGTAACAGCTTACGGTAAAGACCCAAAGCAAGTGAGGGTTTACGAAATTATGAGCAAGCCCTGCATTGTGGTCAATCCTGATTTGAGTGTGGAATATGTAGCGCGGTTATTTGCTAACACTGGTATTCATCGAGCGCCTGTAATTCAAGGGAAACTGTTGGGCATCATCTCGATTACCGACATTTTAACCAAAAGTGACTTTGTGGAAGCGCCAAAAGCTCTACTTCTGGAGGAGAGAATTCAAAAAGCCATTGAGCAGTCTCGGGCTATTTGCACCGAACAAGGTGCTTATTCTAAAGCTTGTGCAGCCGCTTGGGATGAGGTAGAAGAACTTCAAGCAGAAGCCGCTCATCAGAAAGCTGAGGGTATGGTATCAGCCAAAGTCTCTTTTGAAGAATATTGTAAGGAAAACCCAGATGCACCGGAATGTCGAAATTATCATCCGTAATTGAAGTGTGGGGATGAGGAGAGCAGGGGGCAGGGAGCAGGGAGCAGGGAGCAGGGAGCAGGGGAAGCAGGGGGAGCAGGGGAAGCAAAAGTAATATTCTCCTCATCCCCTTATCCCGCTCATCGTTTGGCAACTCGCATCAATAAAAATAGACCTATTCCCAGAAAAAGAAAGTTGGGCAACCAAGCTCCCATGAAAGGAGAGAGCACACCTGCTTGCGCGATCGCACCACTAATAAAGAAAATTAAGTAGTACGAAAAAATAACTACGACACTAATCCCAAAGCTGGTACCTCTCCCAGTTCGTTGGGGTATGCTTCCCATCGCTGCACCTACTAAGCCAAAAACTACACATACAAAAGGTAAGGATATCTTTTGTTGAATCCGCACTTGGAGTTTACGAATTTTTTGGCGATCGCCACCAAGATATTCTACTTCTAGTTGATCTAGTGCTTCAGAAATATTCATCTCACCATAGTCCCGGCTTTTTTCTGCCAGACTTAATGGCGTGCGCGGTAGTTGCAGTTGTTGGTGTTCAAATCTGACGATGTTGCGATAAGAGCGATCGGCAGCGACAAAATAGATAGTACCGTTGTAAAAATCCCAGACATTTTGAGAAGCATTCCACTGGGCAGATTCTGATACCACAATTTGATTCAGATTTTTTGTTGAGCGATCTATAATCGTCAAACCTGACATCCGCTTACCATCAAATTGGTCGGCGTAAAATAAGCGTGTCAATATCCTATTCTTAGAGCCATCTGGCTGTGTAACATCCTGGTATTCAGGATAGAAAATATTTTGCTGTTTAAAAGTTGGCTTATCTGATTTAAGAGCTTTCTCTAAAGTCATCGCCGCTTGGTAATTTGCTGCTGGTGCAATTTGTTCGTTAAACACAAATGTCATTCCTGTAACCACAAGACTCAACATCACAGCAGTTAGCACCATGCGATAGACGCTGACTCCACAACTACGTAGGGCAATTAATTCGCTTTCGCTAGAAAGACGACTGTAGGTCATCAAAGTAGCCAGCAGCGTAGACATGGGGAAGGCTAAAACGATAAAGTTGGGAAACTTTAACAAAAATACTTGAATGGCGATGTCTATGGGTAGCCCAGATTCTACGATTTTTCTGACTAGATCAAATACAGCATCAATGGTGACCCCAATTGATGAAAAAGCTCCGACACCAAAGAAAAACGGCGCTAACAATTCGCTGGCAAGGTAGCGATCCATGATCGTAAAAGGTAGCAGCGAATGGAGGCTGTAGAAAGACGTAAGTTTCTTTGATATCATAAGCAATTTAAAAAGCTAAATATTGGCAACCCTGGCAAAACAAAGCATATTTACTGTACTTAATAGCAAAATCTAATTTTAAATATCTGAAAATTAACTAATAAATTCATGTTTAAAAATTAAAACTAGCCTTTGAAATTATTAACTAAATAATTATTAATTTACACTTGAAAATTATCCCCTAAATAATATTGTCGCACTAGGGGATTGCTGTAGAGTTCGTCAGCACCGCCAAAAGCAAGAATTTGTCCTTCGCGCATGATGTAGGCGCGATCGGTGATGGCGAGGGTTTCGCGGACATTATGATCTGTAATTAAGATTCCCATGCCGCGATCGCGTAGTTGTGCGACAATTTGCTGAATTTCTGAGACTGCGATCGGATCAACGCCAGCAAATGGTTCATCCAAAAGTAAAAATTTTGGCCCTTCTTGTCCAGCAGCTAAAGACCTGGCTAATTCCGTCCGCCGACGTTCACCACCAGATAGTTGAATTCCTTTGCTATTGGCTAATTTTTCCAACCGAAACTCCCGCAGTAAAGTTGTGAGTCGTCTTGACCACTCCCATCGTGGCACATTCGTTTGCTCTAGCACCAACAGAATATTATCCTGTACCGAGAGTTGGCGAAAAATACTTGGTTCTTGTGCTAGATAGCCAATACCCAGTCGCGCCCTTTTGTGCATTGGCATTCCTGTAACGTCCAGATTACCCAGCCAGACTTTTCCTTGATTGGGTTTTTCTAAACCTGTGGCAATGTAAAAGGTCGTCGTTTTACCAGCCCCATTGGGGCCTAGTAAACCAACGACTTCGCCCTGAGCAACAGAAAGATTAACACGATTGACAATTACTCGCTTGCCGTAAGATTTGTGAATATTCTCTAAAACAATTTTCACGCTAGAGGCACCCTTTCTTAGTGGTAAATGCTAATTAGAAGGCTTCAAAGGTGGTGTCTTTGGGGCAGGTGCCGCAGTTTGTCCATTATTGTCTGATTCCTCGATCATGTAGATGGACTCTACCTGACGGTTGGATTGGGGTAAAGCAACAAATCGCCCTTCGTCAATTAAATAGGTTACCTTCTCTGCTCGGATACTGTTACCGCCCTGTTGCAAAATATAGACGTTGCCACTGAAATCAATTCGGCGTTCCTTACTAAAGTACTGTGCTTGGGCAGATGTTGCCTGAAGCTGACGAGAAGGATACAACATTTGCACATTACCGCGAGCGGTAATTACTTGATTATTGGCATCATATTCTTGCACATCAGCGCGGATAGTGAGGGGTCGATTTCCTCCAGATGTTTGTGCAGTAGCGGTTTGCAGTTGAGTAGGGAAGACAAAAGCGCCCAAGAGTGCGGCTGGCAGCATTAAAGCTAATCCAAAGCGACGCATCTGGGATATGGGCAATTGATAGCAGGGCATCATAGCAATTAGGGATTTAGGATTTCAGTTTGCATTCTAATTATCTCAAGTACTTGATCCAGATATGAAATATACAATCTGGAGTGATTTCCGATAACTACTGGCTGAAATAGTGACGCTACCCCCAACCTCAAGGTTTCAGGAAATTGCCATCTAGATGAAAATGACGTAGGCACAATTCATGAATTGTGCCTACCAAGGATTTCGGGAAACGCATAATTAAGTTCACCAAATGTCTAATCAGTAGTTAGCACAATTCTAGGCAAAGATAAAACTTGATTTTCACCCAGATCACCAGCGGCAATCAAGTCTTGCCCTATTTGTTGTAATGTCGTCAACAATGCTGCGCTCTGACTCAATAGCTCATCTACATCAATGCCGCTGTAACTAGATGGGTAACGCCGCAGGCGATTGCCGCCTTCTCCGAGTAGAATTACTGCACCTCGCCAGTTTCGATTCTCTAAATGATACAGCGCCACAGAAATTTGGAGAATGCCTTGATAAAAGTTTTTTTCCGGTTCGCCAGCTTCAATCCACAAAGCCTCTAAAGTGTCATGACAGGCGTAGAACTGACCAGAATTGAACTGTTCTACGCCTTGCCAAAACTCTTGGGGGATGGTTTCGCTCATCCCATGCTGTCTCGTACTTCTTTAATTGTTTCGAGAGAGATTTCTTGCTGTTCTCCAGCAAACTCGTTGTCAGGGGTGAGGAACAACATGCAATGGCACTCTTTGCGTTCTCTCATTGGCACACAGGGACAGTTCCAATAGGTGGCGTGAACTTCAGCCTCTTTGTCTTCGTAATGGCGACAGGGACATAAAGGCGCACCTAGTTCGTCTTTATGTTTGGCTAGTCCTTCAATCACAACTGCGGTAACAGAAGGTTCAGAACAGAAGTATGTTCCAGTCCGCTTGGCGTATTGCTCGGAAAAATGCCGCATTGCCTCTAGGCTTTTATCGCTGGATTTTGTGTTAAGTTCTGATGTGATCATGTCGCTCATAATTTAAATATTTCTTTGCATTGTACCTCAGCCTCACTAGGGGATTACTGGGTGTATATCCCCAACCTTACCTGCTCAAATTGTTTTACCTTTGCTCAAAGGCTGATATGTCCGGTGTGCTGGGATCAGACAAAATCTAAGAAATTGCAGAAGCTTAACTTGTCAGCAGTCTTTTGAAATTATAAAATTTGAATTGATTTATGAATGTAATGTTTTTTGTAGTTGGGGTTGCAGAGCGCAATCGCTTTGCAAAACTATACCAGGGTGTTCCCAATTGATTACCTCTTGTTCTGCTGGTGAGGAAATATTTGGCCACAAAACCCAGCGACTCCCTTGGGGAAGTTTAGCAAGGCTCAGGGGGTTTTGAGTCAGCCAAATCAAGGGATAGCTTTTAGGAACTACTGAACTGGCATCTTCTAAGGCTGCGGTTGCTGCTAAGGTTTCTAAAACAAAGCGTAGACCTCCGGGCTTGCCGTAGGCATCGCCTTTGATTAAATTTGTTGATGCTGTCCACAGTTGCACCTGTAATTGCTGTTGCTGTGCGTAAAAATACAGCGAAGCTGCGGCAATTACTGCTTGTTCAAAGTTTTCTTCTTCCCAATTGCTAGCACTGTCAAGGGCAATAACTATTTCTTGTCCACCTGTAACCATTTCTAATTCCCGCACCCTTAATTCTCCATAGCGGGCGCTAGTTCGCCAGTGAATCAGACGGGTGGGATCTCCTACACGATAAGGACGGAGCGATCGCACCAGCCCGGTTGTAGCTGTCTGCAATGGTCTACCACGAGGATCGCCCCTTTTGCTCTCTTCTTGCCCCATTTCGTCTACTAGGGGGCAGGTAGCCAAGGGTAACACTGTGGGATAGACGATCGCTGTGGCAGCACAATCACGCTGACGGCGACACCAGAACAATCCCAATGGCGCACCAGAACCCAGTTCGACTGTGTGCCAGCGATAAACACCCCGGCGCTGAGTCGGGTGGTAATATACCCAACGGTAACTACCTTGGCTAGGAATTGTTTCGATTGCCTTTTGTACTGGTTTCCCTAAGACGAAGGGCAGTATATCTTCAACTTGCAATAAGCTTACAGGCTGGTGTGTCTGATTGCAGATTTCTAATTCCACCGTTAGATCGTCGCCTGCTGACACTGGTTGCATGGGACGGCGGGTGATGGATAGACCTGTGAGCGATCGCGGCGGTAAGATGGCTGCTACACCCAAAAGGGCAAAACTGATGCCGCTAATGGCGTATAGCCAACCAGCCATCGTATTGATACCTGCGCCAAAAAAACAAATAGCCGTTGCTGCTAGCACCCAACCGCCGTATGCAGGGGCGCTGGCGCGGGTTTCTAACCAATTGGTGATGGGTTTGATGATTTTCATGTTTCTTTTTTAACCCAACTCCACCCTAAATTCACAGTGTCTCAGGGGTTCGCCAAAAAAGCTTTTAGTTGGATTCCTCAAAAAGAGATGGAAAGTTACGGCGACCGCTTACAACCCGTAGAATTTCGATACCATCATCTAATACTCTGTAGAAAACGATATAGCCTTGCAAAAATATACCTCGAAGGTCTGGACGAATTTTTGCGTAACTTTTACCATTGTTTGGAAAGACAACAAGTTGTTGGCACTTACGGTTGAATTCACTGAAAAATCGCTCTCCTGCTTCAACGTTAGTTTCGGCAAAGTAGTCGGCAATTTCATTGATATCTCGGCTGGCAAGAATGTTGATGACGTAGCGACTCATGCTTGCGCCTGATGTCCCTATCGAAATCGCTCTAGAACTTGGTTTACGAATGTCTCTCCGTCAATAGGAGGCGTTTTGTCTGAAGCTAAAATCGCCGCATCAATTTTTTCTCGCACATCTTCGACCCATTTAGCATCGGTGCGATCGTATTCATCAAGCAACCGTAAGGCAATTTCAAGGGCTTCTTCTGCTGAACGATATTTCCCAGCCTGGAGCTTGGTTTGAATAAAGCGTTCTTGATCGGGTGTGAGACTGATGCTCATAGAAAACCTCTATTCAGATTATTCACCATTTTAGGTTACAAGCCTAAGCGGTAAGCTGTTGGAATAAATAGTTTTTCAACAGATCAGCTTTCACAATATTCACTTTCCTTGTGTTTGGCTTTAGGAGCCGAAATGATCTCGATTATGTTGTTGTGTTCGGCTGCTGGCGTTGAGCGACCTGAATTAACAACCTCAATGCGTCATTTACCGCTTCATCGTTGGGAAAAGCTTGGGCAACATCGGGGTCTAAAAGCACTAAGTTGGTTTTTGTCCGATATCGCTCAACATATTTACCTCTAACCCCCCCTTTCATTTGAGCGAAGTCGTACTCAGAACGTAATTCATCTTCCATTTCGTTTTCAACTTCCTTCTTCATAAAACCTCTTCTCTTGGCGAGTAGCTTTTCGGGCGCTAATAATTCGTATTTTTTCCTCTCTATCAGTATGTGCAACAACTAAAAGTTGTTCAAACTTAGATAAGCCAATAATAACGTAGCGGCTTTCTCTAACGGAGTGGTCAGGATCGGGGAAAGTTACAGATAGCGGATCGTTAAATACAGTTGCAGCTTCCTGAAAAGAAACACCATGCTTCTCAAGGTTTAGTGTCGCTTTGTCTGAATTCCATTCAAATTCCATTTATAAGTCTCTTTGCCTTCCCCTTCCAGAGTTTAACAGGCTGCTTGGCTTGTGCTGCGATCAAATTAATGTGCGGTGCGATCGCCCTGTAAATCTATGTTGCTAATTGGCGATCGCAGTTTCACGAATAGTCATGATAGTTGCCTTTTTCAGTCCTCTTCATTTTTACTCAAAAATTTGACTAAATTTACAGCAAGAGCGATCGCAATTGCACTATTTTTGAGTAACTTCACTGAGGGCTTCATGGATAACCTCATCGCTAACACCGTGACGCTTCAAGCTAGCAATCAGTGCTGAGATAGTATCATCCTCTAGTCGTTCCAGATCAACTCTTAGCCCTTGCCCAATATAGGCACGCATTAACGGCTGATAGCCAGAAAATCCCAGTAATGGCGCTATTCTTTTCAAATCTTCAATGACATCTTCGGGAATGCGAATTGTGATTGTAGTCATTGGACGATTTTTATCGAGTCGCTTTTTCAGTGCTTCAGCCTTCATAATATTCTCGCTCCTTACGTGTAGCGTTGTGCGTGCTGAAATGATCCGAATTATGTCGTTTTTACGTTCAATGTAGACGACATACAGAAGATTCCACCGTCTGTCTAAGTCAATAACAGCATCTCTTTGTTCATCATTGCGACTTGCATCAACAAGCACTAAAAACGGATCGAAAAATTGCCTCTGTGGCTTGCTGAAATGTCACGCCATCATGATTGCTGGGATTTATCCAAGCTTTTTCTTCGTTCCAAACGAAAGTGACACCATTAAGCACGAAATACACATCCATACCTTACATAGTAGACATTGTGTATTTACGTTGTCAATACGTTTTATGAAACAGAGATATTTTCGTAAGGGCGATGTCTACGACGGGCGTAGATGCAGCACTGTAAATCTCTGCTATGGTTTTGCGTTAGCGAAGCTGGCCGAAGGCATCGCAGTTTCACGAATAGTCATTATAATTGCCTTTTTCAATCCTCTTCATTTTGACTCAAAGATTTGACTAAATGCACGGCAAGGGCGATCGCTTCCCACGCGTTCACACCAAGCCTTCACGCTCAAGAACCATACGAACGTCCTCAAAACAAGCTTTAATGTTCCCGCGTGGAAAGTTAATACAACCAAGTCCATCAACATTGGAAAAGTTTTCACAGCCTTCTTCTAAAAGGATAATTGCGCGTTTGAAACCCAAGCGTCCTTGAAAAAGACCTGCTTCATGTATGACATTCATTCTTGCACGGAGCGTCAGATCACTTTGTTCATCTTCACCAGTCATTATCAAAAATGCGATCGCTGCACTATCGAGCATCTGGGATAAGCGCACAGTATTATTGATTCCAGCAATTGGAAGCCGATTGAATTCATCCCAAGGTAGTTTTAATCGCTCACTGATAAAGTCTTTGAGATCCCTCCATAAGGGTGAGTGTCCGTGTCCAATAAAGACATGCGTACCTGGTTGAGACGAGTACATATAAGTGCGAGATTTATTGGTTAAATGTAATACGAGCCGATTTGCTATTTTCTTTAATCTTTTTGCGACTGTGGCAGGTGATTGAACAGCCAACAACTGTGCTTGAAGATAAATATGTGGCGGGGTTTGAGAGCCAGACAGTACAGCAACCCTGTCACGCGAAAAAAATTGTCCACCGCCTCGAAGATAATCAACAAACTCCCCTACAGAGAATGTTTTACATAGTTCAGCTTCTTGTTTGAGCCGATTTAGGTATGTATCTTCTCCACTAGCCAAGCAAGAAAAAATTATCGATATTAATTCTTCTTGTAAATCAGGAATCTCTTCATTTGCATAATTGGCAAGTTCGTTTAGTTGCTCTAACGAAAAATTGATTGCCCTCGATTTTAGAATGTTATAGATAGAATCGAAGTCATATTCACACCAATCACCCCTAGTTTCGTTAGATAATCCATCTGAAAGCCCCCATTCTTGACTAAATCGTGCACCGGGTGGAACTGGTTGAAGTTGGTTGTAATAGACACGGGAATGATATCCAAGCCATGAGCCAGACCAAGATTTTGCTGCCTGCTTAACTGCTTCTTGCAATGTTTTTATTGACTCAGCTACATCAGAAGATTCAAATTGTGCAACGATTTCAGAACAAATAGATTTGATGCGGTCAAGAGAATCACGCAAGTCATCCATCGAAATATATACTCAATCTATGTTTGCGATTTTAAATGTAGTTTAACATTTGAAAAATGTTGTAGCGAACCAACTAAAAAGCCCGCCAATGCGGGCTTTCTAAATCAATTAAGAGTTTTTACTTACCGTTTCGCTAACTTCTTCGACATCTTCCGCAGACGAATCGATTGGGGTGTAACTTCCACCAATTCATCGGGGCCAATGTATTCCAAAGCACGCTCTAGGCTCATGTCTATTGGTGCTTGCAGTTGTACTAATTCATCGCCACCAGCAGCACGATGGTTGGTTAACTGCTTGGTTTTACAGATATTCAATTCCAAATCTTGGGAACGATTGTGTTCTCCCACAATCATGCCTCTGTAAACCTTTGTGCCGGGAGTAATAAAGAATGCTCCTCTATCTTCGGCATTTCTCATGGCGTAGAAGGTAGAAACACCCTCTTCAAAGGAGATTAAAACACCTTTGTTACGGGCTTCAATGTCGCCACTGATTTGACGGTAGTCTAAGAAACTGTGGTTCATGATGCCTTCGCCACGAGTCATCCGCATGAATTCACCCCGGAAACCAATCAATCCACGGGCGGGAATGACAAACTCTAGTTGGGTGCGATCGCCACTACCTGGTTGCATATCTTGCATTTCGCCTTTGCGTTGTCCCAGGCGCTCAATACAGCTACCCACAGCATCAGCAGGAATGTCTAACACCAAAAGTTCAAAAGGTTCGCAAGGTTGACCGTTGATTTCGCGGTAAATTACCTGTGGCTGAGATACCTGAAACTCGAAGCCTTCCCGGCGCATGGTTTCAATTAAGATACCTAAGTGGAGTTCTCCACGACCAGAAACGAGGAATTTATCGGGAGAATCGGTTTCTTCGACACGCAAAGCAACGTTGGTTTCGAGTTCGCGGAATAGGCGATCGCGAATTTGTCTTGATGTTACCAACTTACCTTCTTGACCAGCAAAGGGCGAATCATTTACCCAGAAGGCCATTTGCAAGGTTGGTTCATCCACTTTAATTAGTGGTAAAGCTTGCGGTTCATTGGGGTCAGTAATCGTTTCCCCAATATAAGCATCAGCGAAACCAGCCACCGCCACAATATAACCTGCGGTTGCTTCTTCCATCTCTACGCGCTTCAGTCCATCAAAGCCCATCAACTTGGTAATTTTACCCTTGACAATGGTGCCATCTTCTGTAACTAAAGCTGCTTGCTGTCCTGAGCGGATAGTACCGTTGTGAATTCTACCAATCACAATCCGTCCCAGATATTCAGAATAATCTAGGGTTGTAACTTGCAATTGCAGAGGCTTATTGCTGTCGCCTACTGGTGGTGGAACGTGTTGCAGAATCGCGTTGAACAAGGGTTGCATATCTACCGATTCTGCTTCCAAGCTTTCCTTGGCGAAACCTGCCATACCGGAGGCAAACAGATAGGTAAAATCACACTGGTCTTCGTCTGCCCCTAATTCCAAGAACAGATCCAAAACTTTATCGACAGCAACGTGAGGGTCAGTTTGACCACGATCGATTTTGTTGATGATAACGATGGGGCGCAGCCCTTTTTCTAAAGCTTTTTTGAGGACAAAGCGTGTTTGGGGCATGGGGCCTTCGTTGGCATCGACAATCAGAAGACATCCGTCAACCATGCCGAGTACACGTTCAACTTCGCCACCAAAGTCAGCGTGTCCAGGAGTATCAACGATATTAATTAGTGTTTCTTTGTAGCGAACTGCCGTATTTTTGGACAGGATAGTAATACCCCGTTCCCGTTCTAGGGCGTTGGAGTCCATAACGCAATCCGGAACGTCTTCGCCTTCGCGGAAAATGCCGGATTGTTTGAGGAGTGCGTCAACCAGCGTGGTTTTGCCGTGGTCAACGTGGGCGATAATGGCGACGTTGCGAATTGGGAGCGTCATAGAAGCTTTTGGTGAACTCTAGAGGGGGTTTTAAGATTTACATTTGAATGCTAGGCTGTTTTAACAGAATTGGGGATGATCAGCAAATTCTGTAAAGAACCTTTAACAATTCTAGCGTAATCGTCACAATTGCGGGGAGTTTTGTAAACCCCACAATGGATATGTGTGGTAATTACGGCGTTGGTGGGATAAAAAAAGCTTTTGTTACAAACAGATGTGGCGTGAAGGGCGGTATCGCTTTTGGGAATTGCGGTTGATTAGTTGAGATGCTTTGCTTTGGTGCTAAAGGCGATCGCACCCTTCTTTACCTAATATAAAATTAACGTGATTTTGCCATTGCGATCGCAATGCCTTGTTTTACCTTAAAAGTGTGTAAATCCTACTTTTATTGCTCGGCTGATTAGTATTAAGATCGCTCATGCTACTACAATTAAGTCTTTTCTGTTTGTAGCTTTTCCTAAGCCAAAGGATGGACAGGTTACAATAATTACTTTTATGTTTGTTAAGTTTGGGAAAAAAGCTTAAGGGTTAACCAAATGTCGGTTAAAATAATCCGATTGTACCTTACTTTATTGTTCATCTAGAGATGTTACAGTGCATCGTCTATACTGACATTTAAGGTATATTTTCAAAACTAATAAAATGACAGCGATAATTATATGGTCTGCTGCCTAAATCCTAATTGCGACAATCCCCAAAACTCTGACGGGGCAAATTTATGCCTCAGTTGTGGTACAGAGTTGGTATCGCTACTGAGAAATCGTTACCGCATAATAGCGCCATTAGGAAGAGGAGGATTTGCACGCACATATATCGCAGAAGATATAGACAAGCTCAATGAACGATGTGTTGTCAAGCAGCTAGTTCTAAGCCAATTTTATGGTAATCACGGTAGTCAAGCACATAAAAAAGCGACTGAGTTATTTGAACGAGAAGCACAACGTCTAAAAGAGTTAGCAGAACATGTCCAAATTCCCAATTTGTATGCATATTTTAAGGAAGGTGAATATCTGTATTTAGTGCAACAGTTTATCGAAGGGCAAAATCTGTTGCAAGAGTTAAAACAACAGGGAGTTTTTGATGAGGCCAAAATTCGAGATTTTTTAAATGATTTATTATCTGTGCTGGTAGCTATACATCAACAGCAGGTAATTCACCGAGATATTAAACCAGAAAATATTATTCGCCGTCATAGTGACGGTAGGTTAGTGCTGATTGATTTTGGGGTAGCAAAACAAAAGACGGACACTATAAACACTACACTTGCTGGGACAATTATTGGTTCATTAGGTTATGCGCCGATTGAGCAAATGCAACTGGGTAAAGTTTTTCCTTCCAGTGATATGTACAGTTTAGGAATAACTTGCTTTCATCTACTAACCGATATTTCTCCTTCAAGTTTGTGGATTAAACAAGGCTATGGTTGGACTTCTAATTGGCGACAGCATTTAACGCAAACCATAAGTCACGAATTAGAGATCATTCTTGATAAGCTCCTACAAGAAAATCATGAACAACGTTATCAATCTGCACAGGCTGTCTTAGAAGACTTAAATAATCTCCCAGAGCTAAGGTATACATTACCTCCTACAGCCATTCCACCTACTCAATCATCAGGTTCGCAAGCACAAATTAAACATCAATCAACTCGATATCTACCGCAGTTTTTTAATAATAAATTATTGTCTGGCTCAATAATTGCTGGCTCAGGTAGTTCGTTTTTAGCGATCGCACTTATAAGTTTTCTAGGAACTACCTGGATTAGCTCTGGGCTATGGTTGCTAATTTTAGGAGGGTTAGTCTTTATTCAATCTCGTCCGCTTCTGGAAAAAACTTATTTAATTGTTATTGCTATAATAGCAAATCTACTCGTTGTCTTTATTTTTAGAAATCTGCTAACCACTAATCTTCTCCAATCTGGTGTAAATGGGCTACTTCTGGTAGGATTGCTCGTTATTCTTGCGGGGCTATTAACAATTATTATTGTAGGTATGTCTGAAATAATAAACAAACTTCTTTCTAAATATTTTTGATTTTTTGCTCTTGCTCAATTTTTAGAAATTTCTTTATCTCAGATAAATTTTGTAGAGTTTGGTGAATTATTTATGACACATAAAAAAGAAAATTTAAGGCTGCTTATCTCTCTGGGACTGGCTGGAGTAATGGTAGCAGCTATTTTATGGTTAATTAGTAAACTCTCTTCTACCATTATAGCACCATCAAACCCCATATCAACTTCATCTACATTGACAAATAAGTCATCATTAATGAATTTGGGTACAAAGATTTTGGTGAAAGTACAAACATATCCTGAAAAAATGGATGGGGTGAAAGCTTTTGATGAGAAAGATTTTAATACTGCTGTTAAAAAGTTTAATGCTTCTCTCAAAAATAATCCAAATGACCCAGAAACCTTAATTTATTTAAACAATGCCAAAATTGCACGAGATAATTCAGGAGCCATAAAAGTTGCTGTTATAGCTCCAATTAATTTTGATCCTAGTTTATCAGAAGAAATTTTGCGTGGTGTAGCTCAAGCTCAAAATGAAGTTAATAACCAAGGAGGAATTGATGGTAAAAAATTGCAAGTTGTAATTGCAAGTGTTGATAATAGAGAAGATTCTGCACGGCTAGATAAAGAATTAGTTCAAGATAAAAGCCTTGTGGCCGCTGTGGGTGTTAGGCTTAACGCCGCAATTTATAATGAGAATCGCTTGGTGTTAGTCTTCCCCGTCGAGCGACCAAATCAAGCTGATAATGCACAAAACTTAGAGAAAAATTCAGTAAATAGTCAGCTTAATACTTCCACAAAAAACTACTTGTTTCATGTAAATCCGTTATATGAGAATTTAGTAGATACTCATTCTCGCTACATTGCTCGACAAGCAAGAAATGTTGCTATTTGTGGCGATTCTCCTACCTCAAGAAGTAATTCTACCTCTTCATCAAATCAAATACTTGTAGAACAGTACACTCAAGCTATCAAAAAATATGGCAGCAACGTTATTAGTATACCTTGCAATTTGGCCGATAAAAATTTTGACCCTAAAGCTTTTGTGGATCAAGCGATAGAAACAGAAAATGCAAGTGGCTTTTTACTAATGCCCTCAATCAGAAATATATATTTTGCCACCAAAGTAGCACAAGAGGTCAAAGGCAGAAAACCACTCTTTGCTTCCGAAAGTATGTATAGTGCAACAACTTTACAAAATGGCAAGGATCTCGAAGGAATGGTATTACCTGTATATTGGCATCGTGATGCTAATAAAGATAACCCCTTTGCAGAAAATGCCTTTCAGCTTTGGAATGCACAAGTAAATCAGAGAACAGCGGGAGCTTATGATGCACTCCAAGCAATTATTGCTGGCTTGAAGCAAGACAACACCCGCGAAGGGTTACAAAAGGTACTGTCTAATCCCAATTTTTCAACATCTGGAGCAACGGGAATGATTCAGTTTTCTCCCTCAGGTAAGCGTCAAGGAGAAGCAATCCTAGTCAAAATCGAGCGTTGTGAGTCTTGCTCTACTGGAACTGGTTACGATTTTGCCCTCTTGAATAAGAAGTAATTTTTTGACGTTAATTTCATTCCAAAGGTATAGATTGCTCCAAAATAAGTAATCTATTCAATTTGCAATGTAATACTAAACTGGTTTATCTGAATTGCAACCATGAATTGAAGCGATCGCTTCAATTTATATTTCTATTCTACAAAGCTAAACTTTTGTTTTTCTACCCAGAGTTGTGAACGCGATCACTCAAAAGAAAGATGGAATATCCCTAACCTCTATGTCAAGGTTATATCAGTAAGAATTACGAATAGTTTGCCGAGGAGAACACGGATGGTAGCTACTTTAGATGATACGAAACGCAATGCTATTGCTGTAAAATTAGCAAGTCTTAAAGCACTCCAACAGTTGGTCATCGAAAATGAGCAATTGCTTTTGAGAGAAGGACTTGATGCCGAGATTGCTGATCGCATCCGAAATTTCCTCAATGATGACGAAAAAAATCTTGGCGTTTTAGAAACTGTAATTGGTCAGTATGGCATTCAGGCTGAACCCAAAAACACTGTTACACAATTCATTGAGAAAGCCCGCGAATTGTTCAAAGGTTCTGAGTTAAGCCTGTATGAAAAAGTATCGCAGCATGAATTACTGAAACATCAACTCGTAATGAGTGGTTTGATAGTTCACAAGGCTGCTCAAAAAGTTGGTGCTGATGTGATGCTAGCGATCGGGCCTTTGAATACCATTAACTTTGAGAACCGTGCCCACCAAGAACAACTCAAAGGCATTCTAGAAATTCTGGGTGTCCGTGAATTCACTGGACAAGATGCAGATCAAGGAATTTGGGCACGTGTTCAAGATGCTATGGCCGCAGTCAGTGGTGTAGTAGGTAGCGCTGTTACCCAAACCAGTGACAAAAAGGATATGAATATCCAGGATGCCCTTCGCCTCGATCACAACAAGGTAAATACCCTATTTACTGAACTGCTGCAAAGCGATAGTCCACAGAAGATCCAAGAGTACTTCGGTCAAATTTACAAGGATCTAACTGCTCACGCTGAAGCTGAAGAGGAAGTAGTCTATCCAAGAGTACGTCCTTTCTACGGTCAAGATAACACCCAAGAACTGTTTGACGAGCAAGCTGAGATGAAGCGGGTGTTAGAGCAAATTAAGGCTATCAGCCCTTCTTCATCTGAATTCAAAAATCAAGTTAGACAGCTTATGGAAGCTGTTGGCGACCACATTCGTCAAGAAGAAAGCACAATGTTTGCTGCCATTCGTAACAACTTGAGCAGCGATCAAAGTGAGCAACTGGCTACTGAATTCAAAGCCGCTAAGACCCGAATTCAAGAGAAATTAGGCGTTGTTAGCGAATCGAATGTGTAGGATGCTTTCGAACTTTCTATATCCGCTAAAAAAAAGTTAGTTAAACAAAAACTCCCAGCACATAATGGCTGGGAGTTTTTGTTTAAAAATTTTGCTGACAGTATTTATAAGCGGCATAGGCCATAGTTACAACCCCGGTGATAATAGCAGATTCATCGACTTCAAATTGGGGATGGTGTAATGGGTGGTTAATGATTCTTTCTTTGTAACCTACACCCAAGCGAAACATGGAACCAGGGACGTGTTCCAAATACATAGAAAAATCTTCAGCACCAAGGGAGGGTTCGGGTAAGACTTGAACGCGATCGCTACTCCAAGCTTCTTCTGCGGCTGATTGCAACAATTGTGTCAAGGCGTAATCATTTTGAACGCTGGGTACGCCCTGGCGATAATTGACTTGATACTTTGCCCCGTAAGTATGGCAGACATTAGCTACAATATTCTCAATCCAGTTCGGGAGATGGGCACGGGTTTCGGGATGGAGCGATCGCACGGTTCCCAATAGCTGCACTTTATCCGCAATTACATTCGGCGCTCTGCCACCATTAATCTTCCCTATGCTCAATACTACAGGACGCAAGGGATTCTGCGTCCGGCTGATGGCTTGTTGCAGTGCAGTAATAACTTGGCAAGCAATCCAAATCGCATCAATCGCCTCATGGGGACGCGCCCCGTGCCCAGATTCTCCCATAATCAGAATCTCTAAATCATCAGCTGCGGCTGTCAAAGCCCCGTAACGCACGCCAATAGATCCTGCGGGTATGGAAGGGAAAACATGAACCCCTAATACAGCAGAGACGTTTTCCATCGCTCCATCTTTCACCATCCAGCTTGCCCCTTGAGCAATTTCCTCGGCTGGCTGAAATAAAAACCGCACTTTCCCACCCAACTCCTCTGCCACTTGGGACAGCACCATTGCCGTTCCTAACCCCACTGTGGTGTGGACATCGTGACCGCAAGCGTGCATAACACCCTCTGCACGGGAGGCATATTCCAAATTGGTACCCTCTTGAATTGGCAAGGCATCCATATCGGTGCGAATTGCCAATAAACGGTCATTTTGGCTGGTGCCTTGCAATTCCCCAATTACGCCCGTTTTGCCAACTCCCTCTTGTACGTGCAGACCACTGGAAGACAAAACACCAGCTACAAAGGCTGCTGTTTGGTACTCCTGACCGCTGAGTTCTGGGTGAGAGTGGATGTGGCGGCGAATTTCAATTAAGCGGGGCGCTAGTTTTGCTGCTAAGTCTTTAATATGGGTAAGCATCAATTCAATTAATCTAGAGGCTTTTTTCCCATGATAAAGAACTGTTAACGAACAAAATGCTCTTTGCTACAGAATGGGTCAAGTAAGAGACAAAGGGACAGAGGGTAAGTAGAGGAACAGGGGAAAAGAATTAATAACTAACGCCCTATTATCCTGTTCCCAAATTTAAAACTGGTTATTTTGAATAGCAGGTTGTGCCTCGGGTATCTTCGGGTTTGAACTCATTACATTCTCTGGAGTTTTGACGCTCTAACGACCAGCCATAGGGCTTGTCGGAGGTAACGACACCATTAGCCATAGTTGTTAATCGGAAGTTAGCTCCCCGAAAATTGGTAAACTGCAATTTGGCATCTTTTAAATTTGCTGCTTCCAAATTGGCGCTGATGAAACCGGCATAAGACAGATCGGCATTTTCCAGAGATGCTGATTTCAAATTTGCACCTGTTAAGGAAGCACCACTGAGATTGACCGAATTCAGAAGCGCACCTTCTAAATTTGCACCAGTAAGATCGGCATTCGTGAGATTAGCTTGAGATAATGTAGCGCCACTCAAGTCAGCCCCTCGCAAATTTGCTCCAGTTAGATTTAATTGAGTTAGGTCAGCACCACTCAAATTACACCGGGGACAGGAACTTGTTGCCTTCAACTGATCCAAATCTAGTTGATTTAATGCAAGGCTCTGCTCTGAAAACCCAAAACAAGCTAACAGGGCGACGGTAGCGACAATCTTAAGTTTCATATTTTTTACAGATATCCACAAAAATGACAAGTGACGCATATTGCGTACTGTCATACTTACATATACCGCCTCCCTAAGGAACAACAGGGATGAAGCATTGATTAAGAAGCTGTAAAAATACTATAAATTCTAATGGTAAGACTACTCAAACTGAAATATAGGCTATAGAATCGAGTCGTAAGCAACTATACCGAACCTTTTATAGACTACCACATATGTGATCCCCCTAGCTCGATGAAAAAGACGACTAGGGGGATCTTGTTTTTAGGCACTTGATTAATTCGTAATGAATTACGAATTACGAATTACGAATTATTCTAACGCCACCCTAAAAGCCGCAATCCAGGGACAATTAGGTAATAACTCACACCTAACCAGAAGCTGATAAAGAAGCCCACAGAACCAAAAAAAGCCAGAGGTAAATATAACTCTGACCAGGCTGGTTGACTAGAAAATTGGAAGATCGGAGGTGCTAACCTCAAAAGAATCAAAACTGCATAAGCGATCGCACTCCCAAAGGCAGCGAACACAGCGTAAACTATGTGATGGCTGCGAAGACCTAAACTCAAGGTGAGTAGGCAAACTGCGACTAAAATTACTGCCACTAAGCCCTCGCCACTATCTTTTGGGGTGATTAATTGCAAAATCAACCAACCGAAGCCATAGCTAATCATGCCCATCAGGGACGCTACTAAAAAGCGCCGCCGTTGACCAAAACACCCGGATACTGTCAGTCCCCATGCGGTTCCCCAGCCTGCTGCGACGAACACTAAAATATCTGTCCCGAAGACGGGTTGAGTATTTGGCACTAATTGGTTTAGCTGACTCCAAATAAATTCCACAACCTGACGACCCAAGCTGGTGCGATATGCCAAAATAAAACCTGCGATCGCACCAAAACAAGCGCCAATACAAGCCAGGATCATCGCCCAAATCGTTGCCAAACAAGCTTGGAAAATTTTGATGATTGCTTGAACGATAAAAATAACGGTTTTGGTTACAGCTTGGCTAAAGTTAGCTAAAGCTTGTTCTATAGCTTGTGTTAACTGGGTAAAACTTTGGGAAGCTTGCGTTGAGGCTTGCTTAACTTTGTCTCGCAGTTGGGAAAACAACCCTGGCGGCGGTAATGGTTGAGAAATCTTCGCTAAACGTTTTTGAATCATAGCTGCATTTGCTGGACGCGATCGCACATCTTCCTGCACCATCTCATCTAGCAAATCGGCTAGTTGCGGGTTGACATTCACCGTAGTTCGCCAGCGTAATTTCCCAGTTTGCTGATCTTCCAACTCTAGCGGGTATTTACCTGTTAGCAGTTCAATCACAGTTCGACCGAGGGCATAAAAATCGGCACTTGGCCCGACAATACCTCCAGTCACTTGTTCCGGTGGACTGTAGCCAGAAGAAAATAATCGGGTGGAACTAGACTGAGAACGCAGTTTAGAGGCAGTAAATTGTTTTGCCCCGCCAAAATCAATTAATACCAAGCGATCGCCCTCTCTTTGCCCTTGGGGTGGAGTTACAGATTGCAAAGAGTTGCCCAGCATTAAATTAGAAGGTTTGATATCCCGGTGAATAATCTGACGTTTATGTAATTCTTGTAAAATCTGTACAGCTTGGGCGAACCAGTTTAAAACCAAATCCTCTGGACAGCCTTGGGGAAACTTTTTTAATATCTCCTCTAAAGTCCGGCCATTGATTTTTTCCATTACCAGACAAGGCAGTTGGTGTGGTTTGGGGTTAAACAGGTTTACGTGAAAATATCCATCGGCATCAACTGTGGGGACACCCGGATGCTGCAAGCTAGATAAAACCGCCGCCTCTTGGGTAAACAATTCTAGTGCCTTTGGTGAATCTTCTACCAACACTTTCAACACTTTCTCTGTTTGAGTTTTTTCATCCCAAACCGTGTAAATTTGAGCAAATCCTCCCGACCCTAAAGGCTGAAGTGGAACATAGCGGTCTAACAACTCTAGCGGTGCGCCACAGCTGTTGCAAAATTTGTTTCCCCAAGGCTGAGGATAAGGACGTTGACAATCAGGATTTATGCAGTGAACCGCACTCTGAGTGATGTGGGACACAACCGCTACAATACAAAGGCTGACTTGATTTTAGCGTTTCTTTAGGTTTCCTGATTTTTAAAATAGGCAAAAGAAAAACCCTCATAAAATCTATGAGGGCATTAGTTTATATCTATGTCAGTCCTTTAATTACGAAAACTTCTCTTACTCTGCCTGTGCTTGGCAACTTCTTTGCGCTTGCGTTTTTCTAAAGGCGTTTCAAAATGACGGTGCTTTCTCATGTCTGGAAAAATTCCAGCCTTAGAAACTTCTCGCTTAAATCGTCGTAAGGCTGACTCAATGTGTTCATTGTCACCTACAATTACTTGGGTCATTATATCTCCTACTAAGTTGACTTCATCAATGGCTATGCAGGCATTCAGGATTGCTGTACATGGATAGCGAGGTGTTTAGCTCGTGCTGAGTAACAACCCCCTAGATTTATCTATGGGGGATTGAAATAACGACAAGCATTCGTTTCTGGGCACTCAGCACTGCTTTGGTAACATTACAAAAAAAAGACAGACTCCTTGTCTGACCTTAAGACTCTAGGTAAATTTTTTTGTTTCCAAGGTTAGTAGCGATTGCGTCCACCGCCGCCGCCGCTGTATCCACCTCTACCACCACCAAATGAACCTCTATCACCTCTGTCTTCCTTGGGTTTAGCCTTATTGACTTTCAGGTCACGGCCCATCCACTCAGCACCATCGAGAGCTTCAATGGCAGCTGCTTCTTCAGCTTCAGTTCCCATTTCCACAAAAGCAAAGCCTCGTGGACGACCTGTTTCACGGTCAGTAGGTACTTGAACTCGCTTTACAGTACCATATTCTGCAAAAATACCACTTAAATCCTCTTGTGTAACATCATAAGAGAGGTTACCTACATAAATTGACATCGATTCTCTCCAAAATCATCACTGTGTAGAGATTTTAATTTCTCTGAGAAGTCTGTAAATACTAAAAGGAAAAAGCCTTTCAATACTAAAACCAAAGACATCACTGAATTAACTCTCCTAATCATAGGATGACATATGAGTCAACTCTCTGCATCTAGTAGGTAGTTAACCAGTGATGCGATCGCACTTAAGCGATCGGCTGCCCCCATCTACCTTAAGTACAACCCACCGGAAAAAAGGGTTGGAAATGGAAGAAGATAAATTCTGTAGGGTGATATAGGAAATCAGACATACAGGGGCGCATCTTTGAATATCCGAATTGAACGTTTGACTGCATTAACCATGAAGCATTACTCCAAAATTTTAATATGAAAGGCAAAGTCAGGCAACAAATAACAATTCAAAATTCAAAATTGTACCCTTACAGGGATCTTGCTACGCGTAACGTCTCTGAAAAAGAAGCTTTCACCATATTGCACCCCTTCTGTCTTGTTCACCAAGGCGGCGGGAAGCCCATTTCTTCAAGAGGGATAGCCGCCCCGCCGCCGTTAACTGTTGACTGTTGACGGTTAACAGTCATCAGTCATCAGTCAACGTGAAATCCCATCCCCTAAAAGGGGATGGGATGAGCTTAATTACATTTTGGCTATGTCAAGTTCCGTATCAGCCCCTTTCCAAGCTGTTTCCAGTTCGGCTTTGAAAAGTTGAGCAGCCTGATCTTTGCCCTGTGCTTGCAAACTTGCCTGCAAGCCAAATAGAGAACGCCCATTATGGGGATATTTTTTTAGATCAGCACGAAAGACTTTCTCAGCCTCTTTATAGTCACCTTTAGCCAAAAGTACACCGCCCAAAGATTCCCGCGTGGGAAAGTACCAGTCTGGTGGTTCCACATAATTGAGGGCATCCTCTGCTGTCACTGCTTTTTCTAGCAATTGAATGGCAGATTCATAATCATGCTTTTCTTTAGCAATCTTGGCATCTAGAACTTTCGAGGCAATGTCTAAAATGCTACTGGCAGGACTGAATCCAATGGTTGCTTGGGTAGAAATTACCTGTTTGGCGGCGAGTAATGCCCGACTTTCACTTGCTGCATCTTCAAGTTTGCCTGTGGCAGACATCGCCATGCCGCGAGCAAAATGCCAAAGTGCTGTAGTAGTGGGCAACTTAGCATCGGGAGCAGGAGTTTTTAAGATGGCATCCCAGTTATTAAAGCGTGTCTGAATCAGCATTTTGCTGCCCAGAAATCCCTCAAGCATTGGTGCATACGGGTCAATGGCAGTAGCATTTGCGACTAACTTCTCTGCGGATTTGAGAGCATCTTCATATCTTCCTGCCATGCTGCTAGCCACCATGAGAAAATGTACATTGTGGTTGTAGTACATCATGGGGTAAGTGCCCTGGACTTGATATTTGTTGATGTAAGTATCATCTTGAGCGATCGCTTGCTGGTTTGCCTGCATTGCCCCTTCATAATCTCCCACGCGAAAATAAATATGGGAAGGCATGTGTACCAAGTGTCCCGCTGCTGGTGCTAGGGTTCCTAGTCGTTTGGCACTCACAAGGGCTTTTTCAGGGGAAGGCGAGGCTTCCACTGCATGGATATAGTAATGATTAGCTCCCGTATGATTCGGGTTTCGTTTGAGAACTGATTCCAAAATAGCCACAATTTCTTCTGTATCTGGCTGTGGCTTGCCATCTTTAGTCCAGTGTTGCCAAGGATGCAGATCCATCAAGCTTTCAGCGTAAAGCGTCGCCGCATCCAAATCATCAGGATAGCGCTTGACTAGTTTTGCCATTGCTTTCGCGTAGTCCACCGCTAGTTGATACAAGTCTGCATCAGGATCTTGGGAGTAACGTTTTGCTAAGGCGGTAATGTAGTCTCGTTCTTGGGTAGATGCTTGGGCAGAAAGTGCTAAAGCTTGCTGTACCGCTTGATAAGCAGCTAATTCTCGGTTGGGGTCTATTGCTGAGTTAATATTGGGGCCTAGAGCCAGAGCAATTCCCCAATATGCGATCGCCAAATGCGGATCGAGTTTGGCAGCATATTGAAAAGAACGCACCGCCTCATCATGATTGAAAGCGTAAATTAAATTTAATCCCTGATCGAAAAACTCTTGTGCTTGGGGATTAGCAGTAGAAACTGGATGGTGGATTGTGCCAAGTCCAGATATTAAGGTGTAGGGCTGTTGTACTTGAGCAATCGCCGCACTAGGAGCGATTAAAGAGAGTATAAGCACCCAAACTATACATAAGTACTTCATTGTCGTCTATATTTTTTTCTTCAAGCTCTTTTTTTCTTAATATTCAAATGCCACAGTTTCTCTAAAGAGGCAACTTGTTGGCGAAGAACAGCAGCACGCTGTTTCTTATAGATATTAAACCCTGCAAACCCAATCATTAAGATTGCTATAGAACATCCGATAAAAATGTTAACAGATGCATCAGTTTGCATCTTAGAGTCTACATATTGAGAGTTGGGAGTTGGTTGAGTAGTAAAATGCGATCGCATAAACACCTTCATAAATACTATAAGTAAGAAGCTAGAAATAAACGTGGGTAATTGTTCCTACTTTCTCTGGTCAGAAATTAGTCACAAGTTCTACTAGTACAGCATGGTGCAAGGGACGCGCACTTGTTGGCCCAGCCCCTCCAAGAGTTAAGGCTGTGCTATTAACCACCAAAATTACGATGGTAGGAAGCCACCATAACTGTGGGTAATTTAAAGCCACCGCTTAGACTTCTCTATGCCTTCTTGCACTAGCTAAACTACTCTTCAGTGAAAACTTGAAAAATTATGTTTATTTCTGCCCAATATTTCTAACAAAGCCTTGTTCGGTAAGCTAAGAATACTGGAATATTTACTTAAATCTCAACTCTTCTTTGTGCCAGTTATTTCTAATTACTGCTTAAGTATTCAAAGTCCAAAAAGTGACATATAACGGTTCTCAATTGCATAGAATACAGAGCATTGCTAGGGGCACAGCAATGCTGTGCTGCACCCAAAGAGAAGTTACATACAGCAATTTTCTTTTGCATTAAGTACAAAGCTAGGGGTTTAGAGGCAGAGAGGCAGTTCTTGCTGGAGGTAGAAACTCCTGAAATTTGATTGTGAGTCCTACATTTTGTACTTCACTAACTTGTAAACTGCTGTATTTCCCATATCCAGCGGTAATAAGCCAAGTTGCGATTTATCATCATCGCTGTCTACCCGAAGTTGTAAATGATTTTGTCTAAAGATAGAGATACCTTTCCCTCTTGTGGATATTCATTGGATTCTCAAAGATGAATTTAACCTTTAAATAACTATGTATAACGAATACAAATATTTGTCATAAAAACATCGTCAGATAGAAGAATTAAAACTTGTTTAAAAGTAATCTATAAGCATTGCAGCGCTTTCTTAGCAAGCAACAAAAAACTAATCAAAAGTTAACATAAATAGGAACAAAGCATATGAGTATCGAAGATAGAGCAAAAGCTTTTGCTAAAAACATCGAAGGAAAAGTACAAGAAACAGTTGGTGAAGTAACTGGCAATCCTAACGATAAAGCTGAAGGTAAAGCTAAACAAGCTGAAGCTCAAGTCCGTCATACTGCTGAAAATCTCAAAGATGAAGTTAAAAAGACTTTAGACTAAGCTGAACTTTATTTAGTTTATTTAGGAAGAAGGTGTAGGTAAAATAATTATTTACTGAACCTTCTCCTTTTCTAAAATCTGTTTTCTAACTTGGATTTTAGGCATTTTTACAATACCGTTTCCAAAATATTTTCTCAAACTCTCAGACATATTTTCAAAGGTCTCGATCCATGATTAATTTTCTATTTACATATCTTTTAACAGACATAAATTTGACATCACAAGGTAATTCTGGTTATTCTATTGTGTTGACAGCGTTATTAGGATTAGGCTTTATCGTTGCTGTTACTATAGGGTCAACTGCCTGGTACAATTCCAAACGTCCTGTAGGTTGGGAAGATAAAGAACGTCCCGATATTGTTCCAGAAATTGATAAGTAAAAATATTATTGTCTGCCTCCTCCTATATTTTAGTGTTCACAAATTTTGCTTGTGAACACTATTTCATTTTTGATTGCAAAACATCCTTACTTTTAGTTTTAGCCAGATACAGGTAGATGTATGGTGAATGTACTACCATGTCCTGGTTCAGATGTTACATCGATTGTGCCTTGATGTGCTTCGATAATGCAGCGAGATAGATATAAGCCCAAACCACTACCAGAACGCTGGTGTTTTCCTTGGCGAAATCGCTCGAATAATATTGCCTGATCTTGTTTAGAAATTCCTGATCCCGTATCTTGGATATCAATAGTCACATCTGCCGGAGTGACATGGCTGTGAATATCTACAGAACCTTTATCTGTAAATTTGATAGCATTGCCGATAATATTTGTCAACACCCGCCGCAGTTCTACGCGATCGCCCATGACGGTGCTTGCAGTTTCACCTCTGTCAATATTTACAGTTAATCCTTTTTCTTCAGCTAAGGGAGTTAATTCCTGGGAAACTTCACTAACTAATTCCTGAATATTGCAGGGAGCAATTTTTAAGGTTTTACAGCCCGCTTCATGACGATAAACTTCTAGCAAGGTATTTACCATTTCCAGCAGGTCTTGATTACTGCCAATCATGGTATCAATTATTTCTTGCAATTGTGGCGAAACTTCGCAAAACCTGCCTTCCAGCAATAATTTTAATACGCGGTTGGAGGCTACTAGTGGTATGCGTAAATCGTGAGTAAAACGCGAGACAAAATCTGCCCGCAGGTTAGCCATCTGATCTCGTTCGTCGATACTATGTTTAAGGCGCAGGAGCGATCGCACTCGTGCATGTAGTTCATCAGGATCGAATGGTTTACGAATAAAGTCATCTGCACCAGCATCGAGTCCTTCCACAACGCTAGACTCATAGTGAGCCGTAAGCAGCAGAATGGGGATAAATGGCAACGCTGGATTCTGCCGGATGCGTCGAGTGAATTCATACCCATCTATCTCCGGCATCATCACATCTAAGAGAATTAAGTCTGGCGGTGACTCCTCAACCATAGCCAGAGCTATTTTGCTATCTTCGACTAAGCTAATTTCATAGTCCTTATCTTCTAGGACAGCTTCTAAGACTAGTAGATTGTCAAAAACATCATCGACAGCGAGAATTTTATCTTTTTTGACAGTTTTAGTTAAAGACATGGCTAAATAAAAAAAGAAGTGCTTGGCTATCCCTAGCAAATCTAGTAATAGCTTACTTCACCAGCGCTGAGATTATTAAGGATTCACATTTTCGTTTAAAGTTTCCTGAATTAAAATCTAAGTCTTTTAAGTAATTATACTAATATTTTGTTTAATAAATGTATTAAATACATTTGTTTCAACAAGTATCTTAGCCGTTTGGTTATCCAAGTAATATCTTTGTCTGGGTCTTCGAGTGAGGTTGTTTAGCGATCTTTTATGTACATCATTCTAGCCACTGTAAGGGTAACTATTTAATAGTTACCCACTCTTGCTTGCTACCGGATTTTCAAGAAAAAATTGTTGACCATAAAACATCTATCATCAGGTTAATGTATAAAAATATTTTTTGATAAACTTATTCTTTCATATCGAAACTCTTGCTTTAGAAAAACTTACGAGATAAGGTTATTTATGTCTAATGATAGATGAAGTTCGGGGAACAATACCAACTGCATTGCTTTTTGTATAAGATCCCGAATAAAAGAACGAGATTATTTTAATCTGTACTTTAGATAGATAACAGTAAAGTTAAGCAACTATGAATGAAATCAAGATCCTTGTGATTGAAGATCACAACCTTACGAGAATTGGCTTACGGGCTGCGTTACAAACTCAGCCAGAGTTAAACATTGTTGGTGAAGCAGCCAATGCAGCCGATGGCATCAAGCTTCTGAAAACTCTCAAGCCTGATGTTGCCACTATTGACATTGGTTTGCCTGACATGGATGGGATTGAGCTAACACGCACATTTAGGCAATATCAAGCAGAGAACGAAGACTATACTACAAAGCTGCTTATTTTAACCATGCAGAATAGCGAACAGGCAGTTTTAGCAGCATTTGCAGCAGGTGCAGATTCTTATTGCATGAAGGATATCGAAACTGAGAGACTAGTTGAGGCTGTGCGAACCACCCATGCCGGTAGCTCATGGATCGATCCAGCGATCGCAGATCTTGTACTACAACAAATACGTCAAGATTTCCCCGATGGCAGCAGAGGGGCATCTGGAAAAAGAGTCTTGATTGAAGGTATTGACCCAGACACTGAGAAAAGTATAGTCACCTATCCTTTAACTCATAGAGAGATGGATGTTTTAGAGTTGATTGTCGCTGGCTGTGACAATGCAGAAATTGCTAAAAGGCTCTATTTAACAGTCGGTACTGTAAAAACTCATGTTCGAGGTATTCTCAATAAACTCTGTGTCGCTGACCGGACACAGGCTGCTGTGCGTGCTTTGCGGGCTGGATTAGTACCGTAAGCAAGTTAAGTAGCCAATCATAAACTGCTTACAAGAACACATGAAAATCTTCTTCCCCAGTCCCCAGTGGTAACATAGCTTATGTTACCCTGAGCTTGCCGTTGGCGTAGCCTCTCGTAGATAAGGGTCGAAGTGTCCAAAGTCCCTAAAGGTGGTTAACTGGGACAAAGATTTATTAAGAAATTGTTACACAGTTTAGTACAATGACATAATTGACGAACAAATAAGTATTTTTTCTCATATACATGATAGCGGATCAATTTCCCTGGCTTACCGCGATTGTCTTGCTGCCACTAGTTGCTTCCCTGCTCATCCCTGTGCTGCCTGATAAAGATGGCAAGCGCGTGCGGTGGTATGCACTGGGTGTAGGTATTGCAGACTTTGCCTTGATGTGCTACGCCTTTTGGAAGCATTACGATGCCAGCAGTGCTAGTTTTCAAATGGTAGAAAGTTATGCCTGGGTGCCTCAGTTAGGTTTTAACTGGGCGGTATCAGTTGATGGACTTTCAGCGCCACTTGTGCTTCTAGCAGGATTTGTCACCACACTCTCGATATTTTCGGCTTGGCAAGTTGATCACCGACCCCGCCTCTTCTATTTCTTGATGCTGGTGCTGTATTCCGCACAGGTAGGGGTGTTTGTTGCCAAAGACTTGCTGCTATTTTTCATTATGTGGGAAGTAGAGCTGATTCCTGTCTACCTACTAGTCTGCATTTGGGGTGGGCAAAGGCGTCGTTATGCGGCTACGAAATTCTTATTGTATACCGCAGCGGCTTCTATATTTATTTTAGTGGCAGCCCTGGCAATGGGTCTATACGGCGGCGGGAATATGACATTTGACATCACCGCCCTCGCTAGTAAAGAATATCCGCTTAGTCTACAACTGCTACTTTATGCAGGATTGCTGATTGCATTTGGTGTCAAGCTTGCTGTTTTTCCCATGCATACTTGGTTACCTGATGCCCACGGCGAAGCATCGTCTCCTGTATCGATGATTTTGGCTGGTGTGCTGCTGAAGATGGGCGGATACGGACTAATTCGCCTGAATCTTGAGTTGCTTCCCGATGCACACATTTACTTTGCACCGGTTTTAGCCATTCTGGGTGTTGTCAATATTATTTATGGTGCATTGAACTCCTTTGCTCAGACTAATATGAAGCGGCGTTTGGCTTATTCGTCGATTTCTCATATGGGGTTTGTGCTGCTTGGAATTGCCTCCTTCACTGATTTGGGAATCAACGGCGCGATGTTGCAGATGATCTCGCATGGTTTGATTGCATCGGTGCTGTTTTTCTTGGCAGGTGTTACTTACGATCGCACCCACACAATGGTAATGAAAGATATGGGCGGTATTGGTCAAGCCATGCCCAAAGTCTTTGCTCTGTTTACAATCGGAACGATGGCATCCCTAGCACTTCCCGGTATGAGCGGCTTTGCTGGCGAACTCTCGGTATTTGTTGGTATGACAAGCAGTGACGTTTACAGTTCGACTTTCTGCACCGTAACGGTTTTTCTCGCCGCAGTTGGAGTCATCCTCACACCGATTTATCTACTTTCCATGCTACGAGAAGTGTTTTATGGGAAAGGTGCAGCACTAATCTGCGACATTAATAATGCCAGCTTGGAAAATCAAGAAGATGACGGAACAGTTTGTTTTGGTACAGACTGCTTCGTGCCAGAAGATGCAGTTTACGAGGATGCTAGACCCCGTGAGGTGTTTATCGCTGCCTGTTTTCTGCTAATGATTATTGGTATTGGTTTCTATCCCAAGATGGCGATGCAGATGTACGACGTGAAGACTGTCGCAGTCAATGCTAATCTTCGCCAGTCATATGCAATAGTATCGCAAACAAATCCCCAGATTTATGCTAAGGGTTTCTTGGCTCCACAAATTTCAGAGGTTGAGATAGCGCCCGTTTTGGGAACTTTGAAGTAAGCTTTTTGACCTCGATTTCTTCTGTGGAAAGAGCGATCGCTAACTTCGATAACTTCTAGATGAATTAGAGATAAACACTGGTGTATACACAGTGTTTATCTTTTAATTATCAAATTACTACTTTATACATCAAACTTAGGAAACTGGAAACTGCACCTCTGTGACATATACATCGTGATCTTGATCGTTGCAACCAATTATATAAACTTCACGGTTAGCGCCGTTAATTTTATAACCGTTAGCTTCAATCCAAGAGACTAAGGCAGCATAAGCTTCTTCTTGCTGACTAAAAATCAGGTGGCCAATTAGGAGTGTGTGTTAGTTCTAGCTTAATACCATCTGGATCTAAAAAGTACAAAGCGTAGTAACCCGGCAAATAATCGTATTCAGCAGGAGGATCTAAAATCTCTACTCCACGTTCCATAAGATATTGGTAAAGCCGATCCACTTCTTCTCGACTATCCGCACTAAACGCTAGATGATGCAATCCAGGAGAATAGCGATCGTGATTTTTATTGAGCGATTGCGGATTTGCTGGGGAAATGGTGATGACGCCATTAAAGCTTGCCCAAAGTATTAAATGCTCTGTTTTTTCTCCTTGTTCATAACCCAAGAATCCAAGTAGAGTATTGTAAAAAGCCTCAGAGCGCTTCAAATTGGATACAGTTAGTGCTATATGATTGATAGCTCCCAGTTTCATCATTTTTTGCCTCATATCGGTAGCTCTTTAGATTACACACTATCCCGTAAGGGCAGAATCAACAGCGATATTGAGACCAATTTTAAAGATAGTTCTAAAAGCCGTAGATCATTAGTTATCACAAAATCCACTTTTCTTAATTACGAATTACGAATTACGAATTACGAATTAGTATTACATGAGATGCTGGTTGATGATTAGTGAGTTTTACCAATGTCTGTTGTTTCTGCCATCACTGTTACTGTTCCCGCCACAACTGCGAATTTGGGGCCTGGTTTTGATTGCATCGGTGCAGCATTAAAGCTGTATAACGAGTTCAAGTTCACTCGCCTAGAAGAGGGTGGGTTAACTATTCATGTCACGGGTAAGGAAGCTGAACGAGTCCAAACTGATGAGAGCAATCTCCTTTACCAAGCGTTTGTCAAGTTCTATCAACATATAGAGCAGACACCGCCGACTGTGAAAATAGAGATTAAGTTAGGTGTCCCGTTGGCGAGGGGTTTGGGTAGTTCGGCGACAGCAATTGTTGGTGGGTTGGTTGCTGCTAATCAACTGGAAGGTGCGCCTATAAGTCAGTCGCAGGTGATGGAATTAGCGATCGCAATGGAAGGACATCCTGATAATGTAGTTCCAGCTTTGTTGGGAGGATGTCGTCTGGCTGCTACCAGTGGCGCAGCTTGGGAAATTTGCGATGTTCCCTGGCATAAAGATGTTGTACCAGTTGTGGCTATTCCTAATTTTGAACTTTCTACTTCAGAAGCGCGGGGTGTTCTCCCAACTGAAGTGAGTCGCGCCGATGCGATTTTTAATACGGCACATTTGGGGTTATTGTTGCGCGGCTTGGAAACTGGTAACGGACAATGGCTAAAGACAGCTTTGCAAGATAAGTTGCATCAGCCCTATCGTAAAGCTTTGATTCCTGGTTATGATGCTCTCAACATCGCAGCCGTTAGTGCTGGTGCTTATGGTATGGTAATTAGTGGTGCGGGGCCGACACTGTTAGCTTTGGCGGATAAGTTACACTCAGAGGCTGTAGAGGCGGCGATGTTAGCCGCTTGGCAAGAAGAAGGAATTATAGCCGAGGTGCGATCGCTTTCTCTCGATACCCAAGGCGCAAAAAGCTTTTAAAAATCAGATGACTATTTTACTCAGCACTTAAAACTCGATTTATGGAGCAAATTCAGGCTGAAATGGCGGCGCTTAACTCTCAAATTCAGATTCTTTTAGAAGAACGCGCTGCACTCACTATTAATAATGTAATCTCTGGCGAGAATGATTCACCTCAAGCAATGGTGGAAGCTTACCGCCGTCAAGCTAGGGAAAATGCCCAATTATCAGTTGAACTCCAAGGCATAGACGCGGCGATCGCAGCTCTGGAAGGCCAGATAAAACAAAAACAAGGTAAGTTAGTGCGATCGCAAGTTGCATCAAAAGAACTTATCCAACAGCAAGAGCTAGAAGAAGCCAAAGAAGTGGCACAGGTTCATGCTCAACGCATTAATCAACTAGCAAGTGAACTGGCGGCAGAAGTCCGTCTCCTTAAACGTTGTGCCAATGAATTGAGTCCAATGTATTGGCGGATTTATTATAAGCCCTTCATCACTGGGTTTAAGACAATCTCCGTCCCTTATGTCCGCTCTGACGGGGAAGTGTGGACAATTGTCAACCGGATTGTTTAATGGTCAGCCCCAAGTACTTTTGACCTCACTTCCATTCCTCTCTCCTAAGAGGCTACGGTGTACACACAAGTCTTTTAGAGTTGCGCCATAGCCTTTTGATCCCCCCAACCCCCCTTAAAAAGCAGGGCAAAAAGCTCTCAAAGTCCCCCTTAAAAAGGGGGATTTAGAGGGATCTACGACGATTTTGGTTGTTCTAGAAAGATGTGTGTACACCGTAGCCCTTATAGGGAAGGGGCTGGGGGTCAGGTCTATGACTCAACTTAGGTAGACTAAATAGCCCTGACAATTGGGCTAGAAAATATGACGGGTTTGTAACGGTGGCTTTAGCTGCCGTTTTTTGTTGACGTTGCAAAAGTTTACATTTAGAATGGAATCGGCAAAATCCGATAAGTATTTATTCTTATTTATCCTGATAATTTGGAATTCGATGAGTATATATTCTTATCTATGCCAAAAATTTAAGATTCTAGGGTTAAGGAATGTTTACAAAAGTATTGATTCCTTAATATAATGAAATTAAAAGCGAGAAGGCAAATTTATTGTCAGAAGTGATGAATGCTATTGAATTTCCCTGGCTAACAGCCATAATCCTCTTACCCTTGGTGGCTGCCTTAGCCATCCCCTTAATCCCAGACAAAGAAGGCAGAACTGTGCGGTGGTATGGTCTGGGAGTTGCGATCGCTGACTTTGCACTGATGATTTATGCCTTTTGGTACAAGTACGACTTCCAAAGTTCAACACTCCAACTTGTAGAAAACTATCCTTGGATACCGCAGTTAGGTTTGCATTGGGCTGTGGGGGTTGATGGTTTATCGATGCCCTTGCTGCTTCTAACAGGCTTAATAAATACCCTCGCAATATTCGCGGCTTGGAAAGTTACCACCAAGCCGCGATTATTTTATGGTCTGATGTTAGTGATGTACAGCGCCCAGCTTGGCGTATTTGTCGCCCAGGATTTGCTGCTGTTCTTCCTAATGTGGGAAATCGAGTTAGTGCCGGTTTACCTGCTGATTTCCATTTGGGGAGGACAAAACCGCCGTTATGCGGCTACCAAATTCATTCTTTACACCGCCGCTGCATCAATATTTATCTTGATTGCCGGTTTTGCAATGGCATTCTCTGGAGATACCGTCACCTTCGACATGGCGACTCTAGGAATGAAAGAATACCCCAAAACCTTGGAATTGTTGATTTATACAGGTTTCTTGATTGCCTTCGGTGTGAAGTTACCAATTTTCCCTTTACACACTTGGCTACCTGATGCTCACGGTGAAGCATCAGCACCCGGTTCGATGATTTTGGCTGGTGTGTTATTAAAAATGGGTGGTTATGCTCTCATCCGCTTCAATGTGGAAATGTTGCCCAATGCCCATGTGACTTTTGCGCCAGTACTGGCAATTTTGGGTGTGGTTAACATTGTCTACGGTGCTTGCTGTGCTTTCGCTCAAACCAATCTCAAACGCCGCTTGGCTTACTCTTCAATTGCCCACATGGGGTTTGTGCTGATTGGGATTGCCTCTTACACAGAACTAGGTATTAGCGGTGCAGTACTACAAATGGTTTCCCACGGCTTGATTGCTGCTAGCTTGTTCTTCCTGTCTGGTGTGACTTACGATCGCACCCACACCTTGATGATGGATAAAATGGGCGGAATGGCTAAGGTAATGCCCAAAACCTTTGCTCTGTTTACCATTGGGTCAATGGCTTCTCTCGCTTTACCCGGAATGAGTGGTTTTGTGGGTGAGTTGATGGTATTTCTCGGTATCGCCACCAGTGATGTTTACAGTTCCAGCTTCAAGGTTGTAGTTGTGTTGCTGTCAGCAGTTGGCGTGATTTTGACACCTATTTATTTACTGTCGATGCTGCGTCAAGTGTTCTACGGTGAGCAAAGTCAAGAGTTGCACTTGGATACTGTAATATCTGATGTCAAACCCCGCGAAATATTTATTACCGCTTGTTTGTTGCTTCCTATCATTGGTATTGGTTTCTATCCCAAATTGGCAACGCAGACTTATGATGTGAAAGCGGTGGAATTAGCCGCCCATGCTCGTGAAGTTCTACCAGTCGTTGCTCATCAGCAACCATCAAGTCTGTACTCGCGGATTTTCTCTGCACCAACATTGGCTACTTCTCAAGTTGAAAGTTCAATTAACATTTCTGAGTAAATTAACTTCCCATTAAGGGGTCTGCAAGTAAATTCTAAATTATTAGGGCAATAAAGGGGTGGTTAGATAACTACCCCTAACATTTTGGCTTTTTGGAGGGGCGTTCAGGTGCTAAACTTTTCGTAATTTAGGATATAGCCAAGAACTAAACAAACGGCTAACTCTAGGCATGACAACATAGGTTAATAGTAAAACCATAGTAATGGTAATGATCAACGAAATAATTAAGGGAGGTAAGCCGCGAAGCAGGGGCGTCATAAATGTATTCAACAAATTAATCAACACAAATACAGATCCCCAAGTTAGCAATGCTGTTTTATAGCGTGGTGGAGTTTTCAGTGGTTGACCGGGAAGAGAAAACCAAGCTTCTAATCCACAGATTTGTTGAACATCAGGATCGGATTCCACCAAATGTTTACCTTGATTCAGCCAATATTCGCGATCGCGCGATGTCATCCACACCTTTAAATTTTCATAACCGTCAAACCGGAAGATAATCACGTATTCATTTCGCACTCCAAGTTGGGGACGAATCACGTTTGTTCCCAGATGACCTACATAGGTTCTGGCAACTCTGGTAATATCTTTCAACCAAGCTTCGTAAGCGCTTTCGCATCCTGGCTTTACAACTTGTGTAATGACCACGGTTACAAATTGCTCGTCCTGTTCCATCTCCATTAGTTATCTCACCATCAAGTTAATAGTTGTAAGTTTTTGCAACCGTAGCATGGTTGAGTCATTCTCAAATTAAGGAATACCCAGTTTTTCCAACTTCAAGCCGAACAACATTAGCAGGAACGACACCAGTAGGTGGAGGTAAAAACATTCCACCATTAGTTACAACATAAATCACGGTGTTATCGCTCTCTGTTTGACCAAAAGCCACAGATGTGCTACCAATTACACCTGACTCGGCTTGAGCAATGATAGTAGTAGTGCGATCGGGCGCAATTCGTATCACACTGTTGTAAATGTGCGTTGCTCCATAAAGGTTGCCTTCCACATCAAAGGCAAAGTCATCAATATTAGTTTGCTCAACAAAAATTTCCGGCTCACCTGGTTTATTAGCAGTATCAACAGGAATCCGCAACAGCAACATTTTTTCCGTATTTGAAACGTAGAGGAAATCACCAAAACGTTTCAAGCCATTTGCAGCCGGAAACACGCTCTCCGAATTGCTACGAGCAAGCATTGGATGTTCTAGCCATATTGATCCACTGGGTTGAGCAATATCAATCAGCCAGATTGCACCGCGATAGGAATCTGCTGTCAAATACTGAGTGTCGGAAAGTGGCGTGATGCCATTGAGAAACATTGCGTCTGGCAGTGTCAGCAACGTTTCCACCGTGCCATCATTTTTCACTAGAGAAACCACGGGTATAGAATCACCATTCCATCCTGTTGCTACTAGATCGCCGTTGGTAGTAAAAGCAAGACCACTTACTTTGCCTTCAACGGTGGCATGAATTTGCTGATTGCCATCTGCGGTAATGCGAACAATTTCACCAACTTCGTGATTGCTTACAAAAATTGTGCCATCTGGTGCGTAGGCGTAGCCCGCCGCAGGCATCGCTAGATTTTCTAAAAAAGTATTAACAGGAAACGAGGTAATAATTTTAGCAGGTGCTAATTCAATCGGCTTATCTGCGTAAATAGACGGTAAATCTGCGGAATTTCCCATATTAACCTACCATTGTAATTGAATGGGGCCACCAAACTTTCGCATCTCTGCAAAAAATAGTCCTTGCGTTCCTCCATCGGGAAGTGTTGCCAAATAGACAGCAGTTTCGGCTCCTTCTTCTGCCGTGAACGGGGCATCATCTCCCCCCATATCTGTCTTCATCCAACCTGGAGAATAGGCATTTACGAGAATATTAGTACCTTGGAGTTCCTTGGCGAGAAGCACGGTTAGTCCATTCACTCCCACCTTTGAGAGTCGATAAGAAGGCGCTAAAGGGTAGTAATCAGTGGGAACTGATACCAGAGAAGCCATTTCCGTAGAGATATTGACAATGCGACCGTAGTTTTGCACCTTCATCAACGGAATTAATGCTTGAGAAATTCTGAGTACCGCTAGAACATTGGTTTCAAAGGTAGATCGCATCGTTTCCAGTTGCACAGTTAGTAAGCTGGACTCTTCCGGCTTAGTTGTGGGATTCACGCCTGCATTATTGACCAGAATATCTACCTTGCCGTAAGTTTCACGCAGCCATTCTGTAAACTGTTGCACACTTCCATCATTCGTGACATCCAGCGTGTGATAGTCAACATCAAGCCCTTCACTGGTAAGCTGCTGTTTAGCAGCAAGACCATCTGTTTCATTACGACTCGTCAGAATTACGCGGTTGCCAATTTGGGATAATTGACGGGAAATAGAATATCCTAGCCCTCGATTACTGCCTGTTACCACAGCAATCCTTTTTTGAGTCGTCATTTTTATGACCTTGAAACTGGTTTTGATTGTACTGTACTGAGATGCAATGAATTAAGCAAGTTGATTGCAGCAATGTATTCAATCAATGATTTGACTTACGTTTAATTCAAACTCGAAGCTTGCCGTCCACCTAAGCGTTGTTCTGACGCTGTAGGTAAGACATGGACAGAGATAGCCAATAATTCCAATCTTCATGAGTTAACCCTCATTCCACCGTAAATTGTGAAAAGATTATAGTTAAAGCAGGTAAAGTAGCCACAAAGCAATTATGACCACCAACTTACCTGTAGCCACAGAAATTATACCAATGGTTTTGCAATTGCAACCTGCGATCGCACTAACCGAAGATCAGTTTTATGAGTTTTGTCAGCTAAACCACGACTTTCGCATTGAACGTAATGCTGTGGGAGAATTAGTGATTATGTCTCTAACAGATGCGGAAACTAGCCAACGTAACTTTGAAATTATTGGTCAGTTAGGTATTTGGACAAAGCAAGATGGTACAGGTGTAGGGTTTGGTTCCAGTGGTGGGTTTACTTTGCCTAATGGCGCGGTGCGATCGCCTGATGCAGCGTGGATAAAACGCGATCGCTGGGAAGCCATACCAGCAGAATTGCGAAAAAAATTTGCACCGATTTGTCCTGACTTTGTGATTGAATTGCGTTCCCAGAGCGATCGCTTACAAATTTTGCAAGACAAGATGCAAGAGTATATTGATAATGGGACACAACTTGGTTGGTTAATTGATAGAAAACAACGCCAAGTTTTTATTTATCGTCCTAATATTGCGGTTGAGGTATTAGATAATCCTAAGACGCTTTATGGTGAACCTTTACTACCTGGGTTTGTTTTGGATTTAAGTCAGGTTTGGTAGAGAATGAATTCAAAACTTAAAAAGTATATAAGTTTTTGGTAATCACAGTAATATTACTCAATTTAACTGTGTAGTTTATATTATTTTTATTTTATCAATAAATTGAAACAGTTAGTATTTTTCCAAACTTTTAAGTTTTTACTATTAACTTAATAAAGTATATTTTTTACTTTAAATTAAAATATTTTCATGCCCATACCATAATAATAAAATAGGTTTAAAAGATAATTTCAGTGTTTGTACAATTATAACTTTAATCATATTTTGAATATATTGTATTCAATGGCTCATTTGAAGCCAACCACTTATTCTTATTTATCGAGAAATCAATGTTTAAAAGAACATATAGGAAAGAGGCTCAACAGAGGCTACGCAGTGCAGTAGATAAATACGAAAACGCCTGTAAGTGTTTACAAGATGCGGCTGCAAGTCTTTATCAAAAGCGAGTCAAGCGTGGAGTTGAGACTATTAAACTTTGCGAAAGTTACATAAACACACTTGCAAATTCACCAAAAGAATTTAGCAAAGTTATTGCTGAACTTAAATTTCAGCTTAAAGAAATTACAGGTAAAGACTGGCAGCTAATTGATGCAAACACCAACAAAAATTTTGTAGCAGGTTCTACTGCTGGTGCTGGCTTAGTCGCTGGAGCAGGAGTTGCCTTTCTTGGGCCAACAGCTGCAATGGCCTTTGCAACCACTTTCGGTACAGCATCAACAGGTGTTGCAATATCTTCTCTTTCTGGTGCTGCGGCTACTAATGCTGCTTTAGCCTTATTAGGAGGTGGTGCGCTTACTGCTGGAGGTACTGGCATGGCAGGTGGAAGTGCATTATTAGTAATGGCTGGGCCTGTTGGCTGGGCTATTGGAGGTGCAGCTTTAGCTAGTAGTGGATTATTTTTAGAGCATGAAAATAAGAAAATTGGCAAAGAAGCCAATAGCCGCGCCTTTGAAATTGAAGGTTTGATACCTAAAGTCAACGCATCAAAACAAGAAGTAGAACTTATTGAGAAGGAGACGATCAGATTAGCTGATCTCATTTATAGCGAAATCCAATACTTCCAAAAGAATGCTCCTAAAGATTACTCAGAATTCAGTCAGCCTTTCAAAGAAAAACTGGCAGCTTTAATTAATTCTATCCATGCGCTAAGTCAGTCACTCAAAAAAACAGTAGACCTCAAGCTGTAGAAATAATTTGTAAGTTTATAGTGAGCTACTAACCTTGTTTCGTTGGTAGCTCAATTATTTTGCTAGGTCAACACATGAAAGGTTTGGTATATGGATAAATTGGAAAATAGACATCAGACAAATCAGTTTATTGCTGCAATTGTAGCAGAAGATAATCTGTATCAAGCAGAACAACTAGCTGCCGAACTCAGTAAACAAGATCAAGCCTTTTTTACAGCTATTCAAGAAGTTGATAAAGTCCGTGATTTTTTAGCTACTCCTGAAAATATTTTGGGAAATACAAGCACAAAACACGGTGAAATAGCTGAACAAGTAGAAGTTGGTATTCGTAATGCTAAATCGCTCTTGAACTCTTCGACTCCTCGCGCCACATTTGAGGGAGTTGGAAGAACAGCACCAGAAGATTATTTAATTAACGGGGTTCAGGTACAGTCTAAATTTATCAATGGTACGGGAAATACTCTAGATCATGTTCTCGACCACATGAAAAAATATGATAATTTTGGAAAAGATGGGTCTTTTTACCATATACCTAAAGACCAGTATGAGACTATTCAAAAGATTTTGAATGGTGAAAATGTAGAAGGAATAACAACTCGTACTGCTCAAAAATTACAAGAAAAAGTTCAAGAAATAGAGCAAACGTCTGGTCATCCATTTAGCCAAACTGTTAGACCAGGATTATCTAACTATTCAGATGTACAAATAGGAAAAGTGGATGATACGCTAAATCACTATGAAAAAGAATTAAAGAGAGATAACACAGAAATTAAAGACAGAATACGTACTGAAGCTCAACCTAACATAGCTGATTTTGGTCGGGTTGCCGTTAAAGGTGCAGTTATAGGAGGTAGCATTAGATTTGCTACTAAAATTTATGGAAAGTATAAGGAAGGAAAAAATGTTTTTAAAGGTGAATTAACACTTGAAGATTGGAAAGAAATTGGTATAGATACAGCTACAGGTGCAACACTTAGTAGTGTATCAGCTACGGCAATTTATGGGTTAACTAATTTTGCCCAAATGTCCGCTCCTTTAGCTGGTGCATTTGTCAGTGCTGGTATGGAAGTTGCCAGTTTAGTCAAAAGTTGGAATCGCGGAGAAATTTCTTCAGAAGAATTTGTAGAACTGAGTTTATTTGCTTGTGCAGATTCTGCAATAGTGGCGACTGGAGCAGCGATAGGACAAGCATTGATACCTGTTCCTGTTCTTGGTGCGGTTATTGGTTCAATTGCTAGTCGTATAGTTTCCGATTTCTGCAAAAATTTATTAGGAGAAAATACAAAACTGTGTGACCAAGTAGAGCAGCATTATCAAAAGTTACTTGCTCAAATTGATCAGGATTACAAGACTACTGTCGCTAATATTATTGCTACTTATGAAAAATTGGGTAACTTAGCTCAAGCAGCTTTTACCCCTAGTTTAAATGTAGAATTGAGGCTGCAAGCTAGTATTAAACTAGCAGTAGCATATAATGTTCCTGATTCCAATATTATTCACAATGTAGATGAGCTAGACTTATTTATGTTTAGCTGAGTGCTACTGAAGAATAAAATTTTATAAAAATCGGGACTGAGAAATACATCTCAGTCCCGATAAAAAAGCGGGCTAACCGCTATTGATATGGTTAACCCGTGCAGCTTTGGGAACGCGCAGAGAAATTGTTATTGCAATACCAACTTCACATTGGCGTTTTGCAGACCGCGCTGTTTTACTTCAGCCAAAGTTTTGTTAACGGCATACTTTTGGTTGATTGAGTTGATCAACTCGGTTTGGTTGTGCTTCTTAGCAACGCCCCACAGGTCAGCGATTAGGTCAAAAGAACCATCGCTGTTGCGAGACCAGCCGAGGTCATATTCGCCATCTAACATAGCAACGATGTCAGAACGGACGCGCTGACCGTTATAACCACGGACATCAGCTTCAGTCTTTACGCTGATACCGAGGTCGCGCAAAGAAGCTTTGAGGATTTCGGCATCGGTGATCTTGGTACGCAGGGTGCTAAAGTGAGACATTTGGGTTTCCTCCAATGAGAAGATTGAGAAAAACGACAACGGTTTGTTTTGGGCGAAGCCGCGTTAGCAGGATGCGGCTTTTTTTATAACTGCTAGCATTCAGAGCTAGCCTTTCCCCCTGGGATGGCAGAGGAAAGCTTTTAAAACTCCATTCGCTGATATTCAGCTACGGAGGATGCTGCGGGGCGTGCGCGCTGTCTGGCCCAATCTCTCAGAGCCGTTACTTGTTCTTGCATCGTTCGAGACAGCGGCAATGTTGCCTTCAGTGCAGCAATAATATCTAGTTGGGTGAACTCCCGATCTTGGGCAAAAGCTTCATACATTGCCGCAACGATCGCTTGCTCAACTTCTGCCCCAGAAAAGCCATCAGACATCTTGGCTAGTTGCTCAAGATCGAATCTAGAGATGTCTTCACGGCGCTTAGTCAGGTGGATATTGAAAATATCCTGCCGTTCTTCTGGTGTTGGCAGATCCACAAAGAAAATTTCATCAAAGCGTCCTTTCCTCAGAAACTCGCCAGGTAAGCGTTCTACTCTATTGGCGGTTGCCATGACAAACACTGGAGATTTTTTATCTTGCATCCATGTGAGGAAAGAGCCGAAGATTCTACTTGAAGTCCCGCCATCAGAATCGGAGGAACCTCCACTACCAGCAAAGGATTTATCTAATTCATCGATAAACAAAATCGCTGGGGAAATAGATTCTGCTGTTTTCAGGGCGTTTCGCAAGTTTGCTTCACTTCGTCCCACCATTGAGCCATCGTAGACTCGCCCCATATCTAACCGCAACAGTGGTAAACCCCACAGTCGGGAAGTAGTTTTGGCAATTAATGACTTACCACAACCGGGAACCCCTAGAATTAACATCCCCTTTGGTTGAGGCAGACCATACTCTCTCGCTCTTTCTGTAAAAGCGTTAGAGCGTTGCTTGAGCCATCTTTTTAACTCTTCTAAGCCACCTACAGCATCAATGGTTTCATCTTCTTCAATGTATTCTAAGATTCCATTGCGCCGAATTAGTTGCTTTTTCTCAGATAAAACTATATCTACTTCATCTTCCGTCAAACGCCCTGTAGTTACCTGCGCCTTACGGTAGACTTTCTCAGCTTCATCTTTAGTTAGACCTAAAGCTGCTCTAAGAAGCTTTTCTCTGGCTTCTGTTGTCAACCGCCGACCACGATTTTGGTCTACATGCTGAGTTAGTACTTTATTCAACTCTGCCATATCTGGCAGTGTAAAGTCGATAACAACAACTTCTTTCTCTAACTCTATAGGTACTTGTTGCATCGGCGACATCAAAATGATGTTCTTTTGCGTACCTTTAAAGCTAGCGATCGCATCACGTAACGATCTGTTTGTTGCAGGCGCATCAATAAAGGGGTGTAAATCTTTAAGAATAAATATACTAGGTTCTTTCTGCCGGATTATCCACTCAATCGCCGCCTCTGGAGACACCGTATTATGTTGGGTGACATTCCGAGGTTGACCATACTCCACAATGCCGTGTGTTACTGTCCAAACAAATACTCGGCGCTGGGGCTTTAACAACTGGGCGATCGTGGAAACTGCTTGCTCAGCCCGCTCTTCCTCGGAGGTCACAAGGTAGATTAAAGGGTATTGAGCTTGAATTAGGATATTGAGCTCTTCTTTCATACATCGACCTACTTGAGACCTTATAGAGACAGTAGAGACATTGCTTCTGGTAAAGACAACCGAATTATGAATTATTTATTCATGATTCCTATTTATCTAGCAAGGAACTAACTCTTCCTCACCCTTGGGATTGGTTTCATCTTCATCCATTTCATCAATGGAAAGATGTTCTTGACCAACTACCCCTGGTTGATTGCCTAAAGTAACCAGTTCCCCATGACGTAAGACTAGCGAGCTATCACAAGTTGGGCATGAATAAACTCTATGAGTCCGCCCATAAGAAGAATCTTCTAACTCGTCAACTAATTCTGAATGAGACAGGTAAAAACCAAGGGCACGTTCGGCAAGTTCTGACATTGGCTCAGAATCTACTGCTGAACGAATCTTCAGTTTTCTGTGCAACTCTGGCGATAAATACAAAGTGACCTTTTGCTTAGTTTGCGTTTGCATATAACTCTTTAACGGTCTTACCCGGGTATGTATATCAAGGTATCGGTTCTTTTCTTGCTTGTCAAGACAGCAAAACGTTTTGACGCTAGTTTTGTTACATTTTTTTACATTAGAGGCGGAAATACAGTTGGGTATTGTCTTTTTACCAGGGCCAGCACTTTTGCCACATATCCTTAAAAGTCTTTTATCAAGGCTGTTTAAAAAACCAACAGGAATTAATAACTTGGGTGTGTGATCTTCTGGTTAAGGGAGCAGCCAAGATTTCTACCAGAACGTGAATTAGCGATCGCTAATTTAGCGATTGCCTGAGTTGGCTTATTTTTTAACTGTTTGGAGCGTAAGCGGATTAAAGTTGAACACCTTTCCGGTTGTAAACAACTGATATCCACAAGAGATGCCAGCGAATGACACCAGCATAGAAAAAAGTGATACAGAGCCGATTACAACACCACTGGCGATGAATAGAGCAATTCCTATGCCAATCAACACCCATCCCAATTTCCGATTATCGCGCCCACCCCAATTTAGAGCTACTACACCTCCCATACACAGCAAAATTCCAGGTGTACTGCGCAAGTAGACGCTCACATAAATACTTGTACTTAAAAATGTAATGCCTGCTAGGATTAGCCCTAAACCAATAAGCTTACTGGCAAAGATTACTTGATATGCCTCTTCTTTACTGATGGTAGAGGCTGTAATTTTTGTCGGCGCGGAGTTTGGCGTAGGATTTTTTGTGGCAGATACAGAGGGCTGCTGCACCCTAAACATAAAAGTTATTTTGTCACCCTGCCCAAACGAAATTCTGTCTTTTGGATGCAGTGGACAAAAAACTTGAGGTTGAAGTTTCGCACCATTAACATACGTACCATTAGAACTGCCCAAATCGGTGATATGGTATTCATCCCCATTTACCCAAATTTGCGCGTGGATGCGAGATACTACATCCGAATCTGGTAAGCCAGAGATATCAATATCTGGTGGTTTTTGGTCGTTGGGCTTACCGATGCAAATTACAGAAAGATTCGGTGGAAATTGCAAAGATGTGTTGGTTTGGAAGTGAAAAAGCTCCAAAGTTAGCTCGGCTGTCTGAGATGCGCTGTACATGATTTGTGTGATAAAGCACTTTCTCTGAGCTTCCTCTACCGAGAACTCAAAAGAGAATGGTAAATATCCTGAAAAAATATTCAATTTTTAATGAGCGCTCTTTTGGTGAAGTTTATTCAGCAGTTTACGGATTCGGGAATAACTCGTAAATTGGCGAAGGTATTGATCTGAGTTTCTGGTATTTCTATAAAATCAGTAACTTTGGCAAAATGTGTAATGTAAATGGCTACTGCTAATAAAACCTGTAGTTTGAGACGAAGAATTTATAGGTTTGCCGCCAGCGTTAGCGGAGTTATTGCCCTGTTAATAATGCTGTGGGGTTGTACTGCAAATGATTTTAACGCCGGAGCTATCACCTGGAAAACTTACAGTAACTCTCGTTACGGCTTTGAATTTCCATATCCAAGTAACTGGACTTCTTTAGCTGCCCCAGAAAATGATGATGGAATTGCGTTTATTTCACCACAGGATAACTCCGTGGAAATTCGGGGGTGGGCAAGTCAGCAGCCACCAAATTCGATTGTTACAGAACAAGAGTTTGCGAAAAAGATAAATTCCAACTTTCAGACCGCCCAAGGAGTATCTGGGGTAATGGTTGTAGAAGTTGATGAACGAGTAGGTTCGATGACACTGACACTAATTCATGGTCAAGTAAAATACTACTGGCGGGGACGAAGCAAGAGCCAAGAATTTCAAAATTACTATCGTTTGTTTTATTACATTGCCGAGCAGTATCAGATTTCCAAGTTTTAAGGCATTGGGTATTGGGTATAGTTGTTCCCCTTGTCCTCCTTGTCCTCCTTATCTCCCCACTCCTTTCCCAGATGCCTAAATCCATATCTCTCTCAGAATGATGATTGAGAGGGTACAGAAACCTGATAGATTTAGCTATCAGCGAGTAAAAACTGGTGAAGATGAAAGTCCTGGTTATTGGTGGTGATGGATATTGCGGTTGGGCAACTGCTCTTTACCTTTCCAATCGAGGTTATGAAGTTGGAATTTTAGATAGTTTGGTGCGGCGGCACTGGGATAATGAACTAGGTGTCGAAACTCTCACTCCGATCGCACTAATTCAGCAACGTCTCCAGCGCTGGCAAGATTTGACGGGTAAATCTATCGATTTGTTCATCGGCGATATTACTAATTACGAATTTCTCCATAAAACATTACAGCAATTTCAGCCAAATGCTCTGGTGCATTTTGGTGAACAGCGTTCGGCCCCATTTTCCATGATTGACCGAGAACATGCAGTTGTTACCCAGGTCAATAATGTAGTTGGTACGTTGAACTTGCTGTACGCCATGCGGGAAGATTTCCCCGACTGTCATCTGGTGAAGCTGGGGACGATGGGTGAATACGGTACACCCAACATTGACATTGAAGAAGGGTATATCACCATTGAACACAATGGACGCAAGGATACCCTACCTTATCCCAAGCAGCCCGGTTCAATGTACCATTTAAGCAAAGTCCATGATAGTCATAACATCCACTTTGCTTGCCGGATTTGGGGATTGCGGGCAACGGATTTAAATCAGGGTATAGTTTATGGCGTCTTAACCGAAGAAACGGGGATGGACGAACTATTGATTAATCGGCTGGATTACGATGGTGTGTTTGGTACAGCACTAAACCGCTTTTGTATTCAAGCAGCGATTGGACACCCCTTAACTGTCTACGGTAAAGGCGGACAAACTCGCGGATTTTTAGATATTCGGGATACAGTACGATGTGTGGAATTAGCGATCGCTAACCCTGCCGAAGCTGGTGAATTCCGCGTATTTAACCAATTTACCGAGCAATTCAGCGTCGGCGACTTGGCATTGATGGTGAAGAAAGCTGGTAACACTATGGGATTGAATGTAGAAATCAATCACCTAGATAATCCCAGAGTCGAGAAAGAAGAACATTACTTCAACGCTAAAAACACTAAATTGCTCGATTTAGGTTTAGAGCCACATTTGCTCTCTGATTCTTTGCTCGATTCTCTGTTAAACTTTGCGATCAAGTATCAGAAACGAGTTGATCACAAACAAATTCTGCCCAAAGTCTCTTGGCACAGAACTTAGGATAACTGGCTTAAAAATGGTCGTCATATTTTGGCACAATATGACGACTATTTAATTGTGATTTATCATGCATAAAGCGCTATTCGGTTTAAGATTACGTAATCAACTATTAGCTGCTTACATTGACGCCATCTCAGACTTTTTACAAAAGCAGGGGCAAAACATTAAATCTGGCTGTGCAGAATTGATTACAGTGCAGGAGACAGTCTACTCTGTGTTTGTTACCAAAATAGATTCTTAAGCAGGGATTATTTGCCTGTACTGAATAGTTTTATATGAGAATTGCTCTATTTACCGAAACCTTTTTGCCCAAGGTTGACGGCATTGTAACGCGTCTGCGCCATACTGTTGACCATTTACAGCGTAGTGGTAATCAAGTGCTGGTGATTGCCCCTGATGGAGGCATCACAGAACACAAAGGCGCTAAAGTTTATGGCGTTACTGGCTTTCCTCTGCCATTGTACCCAGAATTGAAAATGGCACTTCCCCGCCCAGCCATTGGGTACGCTTTAGAAGAGTTCAAGCCAGATGTTATCCATGTTGTGAATCCAGCAGTTTTAGGTTTGTCTGGCATATTTTATAGCAAAATCCTCAAAATACCCTTAGTAGCGTCTTATCATACGCATTTACCCCAATATCTCCAGCATTACGGCTTGGGGATGCTGGAAGGTTTTCTTTGGGAACTGCTCAAAGGCGCTCATAATCAAGCAGCTTTGAATCTGTGTACCTCAACAGCAATGGTGGAGGAACTGACAGCACATGGTATTGAACGTGTAGATTTATGGCAGCGGGGGGTGGATACGGAATTATTTCACCCCGACTTAGCTAGTGTAGAGATGCGATCGCGCCTATCAAAAAATCATCCAGAAAGTCCATTACTACTTTACGTGGGGCGGCTTTCCGCTGAAAAAGAAATTGAGCGCATCAAACCAATTTTAGAAGCAATTCCTGAAGCGCGGTTAGCATTGGTTGGGGATGGGCCGCACCGTCAAGCATTGCAAAAACACTTTGCTGGCACAAACACTTATTTTGTTGGATATCTCATGGGGCAAGAGTTAGGTTCTGCCTTTGCGAGTGCTGATGCCTTTATCTTTCCTTCCCGTACAGAAACACTAGGCTTAGTACTACTAGAAGCAATGGCTGCTGGCTGTCCGGTAGTAGCAGCCCGTTCCGGGGGAATTCCCGATATTGTGACAGACGGGGTAAATGGATATCTTTTTGAGCCAACAGCAGATGTTCAAGGAGCGATCGCTGCTACTATTTGCCTCTTAGAACAAAAACAACAACGAGACATCATCCGTCAAAATGCTCGCCAGGAAGCAGAGAGTTGGGGTTGGCCATCTGCCACCAGACAGCTACAAGATTATTACCAAAAGGTAATATTTTCTCAACAGTTGACAAAATAGGGGAGTGGGGAATGGGTAGAGACGCGATTAATCGCGTCTATCGGGAGATGAGGGAGACAAGAGGGACAAGGAACATAACCATGCCCAATGCCCAAAATCTAAAATTCCTATGACCGAAACAGACTCATGATACAAGCCCATTTCTTTTTTATGGGAATTATTAATTTTGAATTTTGAATTTTGAATTCGGAGCGAAGCGACGTGACACTCCCCAACCCTGGCAGCGTTTTGGCTACATTAACTGAACTTACTCAAGTTAATCGTACTCACGCCCTACTGCGTCGTGTTAAAGACTTATCTGTTAATGAATTTGTTTGCTTACTCGACTTTATAACCGCTGAGTTCCAGCAATTTCTTAGAGCCATTGAACTGATCAATAATGAAGCTCTAGAAACTATGTTGGAGAAAGTGTTAGAAGCTATCACACTCAAAATTGGTCAAATCCTGCAAGCAGAACACACAGCCATTTTTTTAGTTGACTATGATAAAGGTCAATTGTGGTCAAAAGTTCCCCAAGATAATACCCAAAAATTCTTAGAAATTCGTACTCCCATCACAGTCGGTATCCCCGGTCATGTTGCTAGTACAGGTCAATATCTAAATATATCTGAAACTTATACTCATCCCCTATTTAGCCCAGAACTTGAAAAACAAATGGGCTACAAAATCCGCAATATTTTATGTATGCCTGTTATCAGTAGCAAAAACCAGACTGTCGCGGTAGTGCAACTGGCTAATAAAACCGGGAATGTTCCGTTTAATTCTGATGATGAAGAACGGTTTCGAGACTTTGCTGCTTCTATTGGTATTATTCTGGAAAGTTGCCAATCTTTTTATGTAGCAGCTCGCAATCAACGAGGCGCAACGGCTTTGTTGCGGGCAACTCAGACGCTAGGGCAAAGTCTCGATTTAGAAGCAACTTTGCAGATAGTCATGGAGCAAGCTCGAATTTTAATGCAAGCAGACCGCAGCACACTGTTTTTATATCGTAAGGAGATGAGCGAACTCTGGACAAAAGTGGCAGCGGCGGCAGATGGCACAAACTTGATAGAAATTCGCATTCCTGCTAACCGTGGCATTGCTGGCTATGTGGCTTCCACAGGTGAAGCCTTAAATATTTCTGATGCCTATAAAGACCCCCGCTTTGACCCGACTACAGATAGAAAAACTGGGTATGTCACTCGCAATATCCTGTGTTTGCCAGTATTTAATTCTGCAAATGAATTAATTGGGGTTACACAATTAATTAATAAGCAACAAAACAGTTTTACTGCTTCTGATGAAGAGTTTATGCGGGCTTTTAATATCCAGGCAGGAGTTGCTTTAGAAAATGCCCGCCTCTTTGAAAATGTGCTGTTAGAAAAGCAGTATCAAAAAGACATTTTACAAAGTCTTTCAGATGCTGTAATTTCTACAGATATGGCAGGACGAATTGTCACGATTAATGATGCGGCCCTGGAGTTACTAGGTTGTCCTATAAAAGACGTTAATAACAAGAACAACAAGCTTTTGTGGGAACAAAATTTGATTGGTCGCCTAGTTTGGGAAGTTGTGCCAATTGAAAATCTTCAAATGCGGCTAGAAGATAGTTTAAAAACTGGAGCTAAACATTATGTGCCAGAGCAAACTTTGATAGTGGGAGTTTCTCAAGTTAAGAGTGAGGAGTTAGGAGTTAAAAGTGAAACTCAACAATCGAAATTTAGGAATCAAGATTCAATCTTAGCAGTGCGCGATCGCACTAATCCCAATGTTTTCATTCCCTGGAATCTACCCCTCACTCCCCAATCTGAGTTTCTCACCGCTGATGAGGTGCAAAAATTAGAACGCAGTACGAATCTCACTGTTAATCCCCTAACTAACCCAGAAGGCGGTGTCAGAGGTGGTTTAGTAGTGCTGGAAGACATCAGCCAGGAAAAACGGATGAAAACTACCATGTCCCGCTACCTAACGCCTCATGTAGCCGAACAAGTCATGGCTCTGGGGGAAGATGCTTTGATGGTGGGTGAGCGTAAGGAAGTAACTATCTTATTTTCTGATATCCGAGGCTACACAACACTTACAGAAAATCTTGGTGCAGCTGAAGTGGTATTGCTGCTCAATCAGTATTTTGAAACAATGGTGGAGGCGGTTTTTAACTACGAAGGCACTCTCGATAAATTTATTGGTGATGCCTTAATGGCAGTATTTGGTGCACCGCTACCGCTGACAGAAAATCATGCTTGGAGGGCTGTACAGTCAGCGTTAGATATGCGACAACGCTTAGAGGAATTTAACCAGCGACGAATTATCCAGGCCCAGCCACAAATTCGTATTGGTATTGGGATTAGTTCTGGGGAAGTGGTTTCGGGTAATATTGGTTCCCGCAAAAGGATGGATTACACCGTAATTGGAGATGGCGTAAATTTGAGTTCGCGTTTGGAAGCAGTAACTAAGGATTATGGTTGTGATATTCTTTTAAGTGAATTTACTTACCAGCTCTGTAGCGATCGCATTTGGGTGCGCCAGTTAGATAAAATCCGAGTCAAAGGGAAACACCAGGCAGTTAATATCTACGAGTTAATTGGCGATCGGAATACTCCTCTAGATGCCAAAACCCAAGAGTTTTTATTCCACTATCATACTGGACGCGCTGCTTATTTATCGCGCAACTTCTCACAAGCGATCGCCTGTTTTGAAGCCGCCAAATGCATCCAACCCCAAGACCAAGCTGTTGATATCCACCTAGAACGTGCGCGTAATTATCAACAAACGCCGCCCCCAGAATTGTGGGATGGTGTCTGGGCAATGCTTACTAAGTAGTTTTGAGTCAAAGAGTTAGGAGTTATCAGTCCCTGTATCTTTGCGTCTCCACTTTAACCTTGAACCTCCCCCTGGTCATCCTGAAATGGGTCTTCACCAATTTTTAGCTCTTTTTTTGAGCGCTTCAACTGTTTCCATAGATCCTTTATTTGTTCGTAAGCTTCACCTGGAGGTAGTTTTCCACCTGTTTCTAGGTTGCAAATGTAGCTTACTCGTTGAGCAAATTCCTGTAGATTTGCATTAAAAACCAAGTTTTCTGGCTTTACCTGACCGTAGTAGCGACCACGAGGATAGAGAAAATCATCCTTGTTCACTATTTTGTTCTCCAATTTATTCAACTCTCCTTCTGTTTTGAATCTCTGAAGCTGAATCACTAGCTAACCTAATCTTTCTTTTGTCAGACTGGGGAAATCAAATCATCCAACTCCTTTTCCAATTACTGATGCAGGAATTGGTTGATTCAGATTTTGAGACTAGAAGATGAAGCTTGAAATAGTTTTGTTGTAAATGTTACAAAACAAGTTTCTGTTAAAGTAACTCAAGAGAATATTTGATTATCCTCCCAGTTGTTAATTTATCTCATCTTAAGTTATGCACCTCAAATTGTAGTTAACTTCAGTCGAAACCCTGAATTAGAAGTTATTAAAACACATCCGTATATTCTTGTAATTGTTTTTGCAAAAATAATCACAAATTTTTACAGGTGAAACTACTGAGGTCAACATACTATGCACCAAAGCTAATTGTCGTCTGTTAAAAGTTAGAGATTTAGTTGTGAATCTTTAGCAGCTTTCTACTGACGATTAACCCAAAAGAGGCAATGGAGAAAGAAGTGGGGTATCCTGAGGGAAAATCTTTCCTCTCTGCACCTCTGCCCAATTACCCGCGTCCTTAGATCCTCTTAAATAATCACCAATGGCTAATAGTTAATAACTAAAGATAAAATGGTGAAGCCTCAAAGGACAACTTTTGTCCATCGCCTAAAACTTTACCTGCCACCATGTCTGTTAATTCCAAGTTATACGAAGGCAAAGCAAAAATTCTCTATACAACGGACGATCCCGAAGTCTTGTTGGCCGATTTTAAAGACGATGCCACGGCGTTTAACGCCCAAAAGCGTGGCAGTATTCAAGGGAAAGGAGAAATTAATTGTAGCATTTCCAGCCAGCTTTTTAAACAGTTGGAGGCAAATGGTATAAAGACTCACTTTATTGACAGCCCTACCCCGAATCAGATGCGGGTTAAAGCAGTAAAGATTTTACCCTTAGAAGTAGTTATCAGAAATATTGCTGCTGGCAGTCTGTGTCAGCAAACAGGGTTATCAGTGGGTACAATTCTGAAACAGCCTTTGGTTGAGTTTTATTACAAAAACGATCAGTTAGGAGATCCTTTGTTGACACGCGATCGCCTGTACCTGCTAGAACTAGCTACTGCGGAACAAGTAGACGCAATTACACATCTAGCATTGCAAATCAACGAATTTCTCAATAACTTTTGGCAGCGGTGCGGCATTACCCTAGTAGATTTCAAACTAGAGTTTGGTTTGGACTCACAACAGCAGTTGCTCTTGGCAGACGAAATTAGCCCCGACACCTGCCGTTTGTGGGATACCGCAGAAGAGGACTCAAATCGGCGAGTAATGGACAAAGATCGCTTTCGCCGAGACTTAGGAAATGTAGAGGATGCCTACCAGGAGGTTTTACAAAGAGTGCTAAAAGCAGTAGAAACTACAAATTAAACAGGTAAAAACCAAAAGGTAAGAAGGAATTATATTTGCCTTTTGCCTTTTGCCTTTTGCCTTGTAAAGTAAAAAAGCAAAAGAAAAAAATTATGTTTTGAGTTTTACCTTTGGCATGAGGGCATTATTGCCTTGTGATGGTGTGTGTGTGGTCGTGAAGAGGAATCATAAGTAAAATGCGTTTATCTCCCGTATTGCTGGCAGTAGTAGCAATTGCAGCCCCTTTGGGCGGTTCATTGAGTGCAAATGCAGAAACCGCCAACAGTTCAAAACAGACAACAGAAGTTTTGACACTAGAAACAAATCAGCAGCCAGAAAAGGACACTGGTCAGGTTGACTCTAGTAAAATTATAGAATCTCGACCTAATTCCACAGGGGTTATGGAGGCGGATAAATCGCGCATTGTCGCAGTTTACCCTGCCAATCCAGCAGCGATGCCTGCGGCGGGCTACGCCTACGCGGCACCAGAAGTAATAGTGCCAACCTCCACAACGGCAACAACGGCACAAACCTCTCAAATAGATCCTAGCCCTACTCAACAGCCGTCTCCCGCTCCAGACATTCCACCGCCAGAAATTCAACAACCAACGCCTTCCCCAACTCTTGAGACTACTCCAGTCCCAGAAAATGTCAATCCACCAACAACGGAACCTTTATTACCTACAACTCCCGAACCATCTACCGCTCCTGATCTTCCATTCCCAGATGGTCAACAACGAACACCTGCCCCAAGCCCAGGCGCTACTCCCAGTCCCCAGAATATTAACCCGGCAACAACTCCGGGAGACACTCAACCCAACGCAGCCCCAGAAGCTAATGACCCCCGCGTACTGGTATCGGAAGTAGTAGTTAAATCGCAAGCTGGGCAATTACCACCAGAATTGGAAGACCAAGTTTACAGAGTAATTCGTACCCAACCAGGGCGAACGACAACCCGCAGCCAACTGCAAGAAGATATTAACGCCATCTTTGGTACTGGCTTCTTCTCCAATGTTCAAGCAGCGCCAGAAGATACCCCTTTGGGAGTGCGGGTGAGCTTTGTTGTACAGCCTAACCCCGTCCTGAGCAAAGTTGAAGTGCAAGCCAATCCTGGCACTGGTGTTGCCTCCGTACTCCCAGCTAATACAGTGGATGAAGTATTTCGGGAGCAGTATGGCAAAATCCTCAACTTGCGTGACTTGCAGGAAGGCATCAAGCAGTTAAACAAACGGTATCAAGACCAAGGTTATGTGCTAGCTAACGTGATTGGAGCGCCACAAGTCTCTGAAAACGGAGTTGTTACCTTACAAGTAGCAGAAGGTGTAGTAGAAAACATTAGAGTCCGGTTCCGCAATAAAGATGGTCAAGAGACAGACGAGAAGGGACAACCAATTCGGGGACGGACACAGGATTACATCATTACACGAGAATTGGAGTTGAAGCCAGGACAAGTTTTCAATCGCAATACAGTGCAAAAAGACCTACAGCGCGTGTATGGACTAGGACTGTTTGAAGATGTGAATGTGTCCCTTGACCCTGGTACTGACCCCAGCAAAGTGGATGTAGTAGTGAATGTAGCTGAACGCAGCAGTGGTTCTATTGCAGCTGGAGCAGGGATTAGTTCTGCTAGCGGGCTTTTCGGAACAGTTAGCTATCAACAGCAAAACCTGAACGGTAGGAACCAAAAACTGGGAGCGGAAGTACAAGTGGGAGAACGGGAACTGCTGTTTGACGTGCGGTTTACAGACCCCTGGATTGCGGGAGATCCTTACCGGACTTCCTACACAACCAATCTTTTTCGCCGGAGTTCCATTTCGTTGATCTTTGATGGCAAAGATCAAGATATTAGGACATTTCAAGAGGGGCAAACAGATGAAGGCGATCGCCCCCGCATTCTCCGTCTAGGTGGCGGTGTCACCTTTACCCGTCCCCTTTCCGCTAATCCTTACCAAAGTTCAGTATGGACAGCCTCAGCCGGCTTCCAGTATCAAAGAGTTTCCGCCCGTGATGCCGATGGTAACCTCAGAAGAACAGGAGCGGTTTTTGACGATAATGGGAACCGTACCAGCGGCGAAATTCCACTTAGCTTCTCTGGTTCAGGTGAAGACGATTTAGTGCTATTGCAACTAGGTGCACAGCGCGATCTCCGTAATAACCCTTTACAACCTACTAGCGGTTCTTATCTCCGCTTCGGTGTAGATCAGTCGGTGCCTATAGGACAAGGCAACATTTTACTTACCAGATTGCGGGGTAGCTACAGCCAATATTTACCCGTCCAATTGATTAGCCTCAGCAAAGGCGCACAAACCTTAGCATTTAATCTGCAAGCAGGAACCATCCTCGGTGACTTGCCTCCCTACGAAGCCTTTACCATTGGTGGCAGCAACTCTGTTCGCGGTTATGAAGAAGGAGCATTAGGTAGTGGACGCTCTTATGTGCAAGCATCAGTTGAGTATCGGTTCCCAGTTTTTTCAGTAGTCAGCGGCGCACTATTTTTTGATATTGGCAGTGACCTGGGAACTAGTACCCAGGCAGCTGAAGTGCTTAATAAGAACGGGAGTGGCTACGGCTATGGTCTCGGTGTTCGCGTCCAGTCTCCACTGGGGCCTATTCGTATTGACTACGGTATCAACGATGATGGTGATAGCCGGATTAATTTCGGTATTGGCGAAAGGTTTTAATTTGTCATTAGTCATTAGTCATTGGTCATTGGTGAATAACAAAGGACAAAGGACTAATGACAATTCTCTTTTCCTAATTAGCTTGCTAATTTTTACATTTACCTCAATACTGTTCCGATAAAGGGTTTAATGACATTTTTAGGGGAGTATCAGGGATTCTACCAAAACAGACTATGAACAATACTAAACGACATATATTGACTTTTCGGCTATGCAACAGCACACTATAGCAGCCGAAATCATCCAAGTAGGGGTGGGACTGCATAGCGGTGTGAGTACCCAGGTGCGGATACTACCAGCTGAGGCGGGAAGTGGACGCTACTTTGTGCGGGTGGATTTACCGGATTTGCCGATCATTCCAGCGCAAGTTACGGCAGTTAGCCACACTGTTCTCTCAACTCAGTTGGGTAAGGCTGAGATATCTGTTCGCACAGTAGAGCATTTATTGGCAGCACTTTCGGGTCTGGGTGTGGATAATGCCCGGATTGAAATTGATGGTCCAGAAGTCCCACTTTTAGATGGTTCAGCAAGTGTCTGGACAGCCAATATTGCCCAAGTTGGCTTAGTATCACAACCCGTTAACAACCAAGCCCCCTTGGTTGTTATAGAACCAATATGGGTCTATCAAGGGGATGCATTTGTATGTGCCCTCCCAGCACCAGAAACCCGCTTTAGTTATGGTATTGATTTTGACCTGCCCGCCATTGGTAATCAATGGCACAGTTGGTCACTAACCGCTGAAGTAGGAAAAGCTTCTGCTAGCTTTGCTGGGGAAATTGCTCCTGCCCGTACTTTTGGGTTATTGCATCAAATTGAACACTTACAAAAAACAGGGTTAATAAAAGGTGGCAGCTTAGATAATGCACTCGTTTGTGGGCCAGAAGGCTGGCTAAATCCACCATTGAGATTTGCAAATGAGCCAGTCCGTCATAAAATCTTGGATTTAGTAGGAGATTTAAGTTTACTAGGAACTTTTCCTCGTGCTCATTTCTTGGCGTATAAAGCTAGTCACAATTTACACATTCAACTAGCTCAAAGAATTTTAGATTTGGGATTTTAGATTTTGGATTAGAACTAAAGCTTAAAATCTAGGATTATCAAGGCTTTGGATATACGCCTGCCTATTTAACTTTAAAATGAAAAATCAACTACACGGCCAATGTCAATCCTCACTGAAGTGAATACCATCGATACAACTACATCTACCGAACCACAGGCTATAAATGAGACTACAATCAGTTCTGAGATTAAAACAACTTTTACATCTGAAGAAATTCAGAAATTGCTACCCCACCGCTACCCATTTTTACTTGTAGACAAAATAATTGACTACGTTCCAGGTGAAAAAGCTGTTGGTGTCAAAAATGTCACTATCAATGAACCCCATTTTCAGGGGCATTTCCCTGAACGCCCACTGATGCCAGGGGTGCTAATTGTCGAGGCAATGGCACAAGTTGGGGGCATTGTGCTAACTCAAATGTCTTCGGTAGAAGGCGGGCTGTTCGTCTTCGCTGGTATCGATAAAGTTCGTTTTCGCCGCCAGGTTGTACCGGGGGATCAACTAGTCATGACAGTGGAACTGTTATGGGTAAAACAACGTCGTTTCGGTAAGATGCAAGGTCGTGCCGAAGTTGACGGTCAACTTGCTTGTGAAGGGGAATTAATGTTTTCCCTAGTTAACTAAAAGTTTGCTTTCGTGGTATGGCATAGCCGTGAAATGCCCCTTCTGAATCCTGAAAGGGATAACAGTTAAAAAAATCCACAACAGCATCTGATAATTTCTTGATTTTCGACGCCCTCTTTACGAAACGCACTCGCAAACACACTTAACTTGCTTTGCCCGACACTTTCGTTCACTGAAATACTTCACGCTCTACCAGTCGCCTCGATAGGACGGCAGTCTGTACAACTCTCTTAAGCAGAGTAACACCCTGCCTCAGAAACCTACCTGGCGCTGACTTATCAAGACAGTTCTGGAGATTCACCCTTGAAAACGCTAATTCATCCAACTGCTGTAATTCATCCAAAATCGGAACTCCACCATACAGTGCAAGTCGGTGCCTATGCTGTGATTGGAGCGCATGTCAAAGTGGGCCCTGAAACAATAATCGGCGCTCATGCAGTGCTAGAGGGGCCTTGTGAAATTGGGGCGCAAAATCAGATTTTTACAGGTGCAGCCATCGGCATGGAACCCCAGGATCTCAAGTTTGTAGGAGAACCAACCTGGGTCAAAATTGGTGATAATAACTTGATTCGTGAGTACGTTACTATTAACCGCGCTACCGGTGCTGGTGAAGCAACGGTGATTGGCGATGGTAACTTACTAATGGCTTATGTCCATGTGGCTCATAACTGCGTGATTGAAGACCAGGTTGTGATTGCTAACTCTGTAGCGTTAGCAGGCCATGTCCATATAGAATCACGCGCTAGGCTGAGTGGGGTTTTAGGTGTCCATCAATTTGTGCATATCGGTAGACACGCAATGGTGGGAGGTATGGCACGGATTGACCGGGATGTGGCCCCATATATGCTAGTCGAGGGAAATCCAGCGCGGGTGCGAACCCTCAACCTTGTCGGACTCAAACGGTCTGGTATGGACTCAGCAGATTTGCAAACGCTGAAAAAAGCCTTCCGTATTCTCTACCGTTCTGATTTGTCCTTTAAGGATTCTTTGGAAGAACTGGAAATGTTAGGGGATAGCGAAGACTTACAACATCTGCGCCGCTTCCTGCTACTTTCTCAGATGCCAGGAAGGCGTGGCTTGATTCCTGGTAAGGGGAAAAAGGGCGCGAGTGATGAATCGTGAATTATGAGTTAGGAGTTATGAGTTAGGAGTTGATGAATTGAATTTTTCACTCCTCACTCTTAACTCCTCACTTCTAACTATTCATTCCTAAGTTTTTACTAATTACCAATTATCAAATGCGGATATTTATCAGCACTGGCGAAGTATCTGGCGATTTACAAGGATCGCTGCTAATTACAGCGCTGAAGCGTCAAGCTGTGGCGATTGGGTTGGACTTAGAGATTGTGGCGCTGGGTGGCGAAAAAATGGTAGAGGCTGGGGCAATTCTGCTGGGCAATACCAGTAGTATTGGCTCAATGGGTATTTTAGAAGGGCTACCTTATGTTTTACCAACTCTCCAAGTGCAACGACAAGCGATCGCTTCCCTAAAACAAAATCCACCGGATTTAGTGGTGCTGATCGATTATATGACTCCCAATCTGGAAATTGGGACTTACATGAAACGGCAGTTACCAGATGTACCTGTAGTGTATTACATTGCTCCCCAAGAGTGGGCTTGGTCATTAAGTTTGCGTAGAACTAACCGGATTGTTGGTTTTACAGACAAGCTGTTGGCAATTTTTCCACAGGAAGCCCGTTATTTCCGCGAGCAAGGGGCAAAAGTTAGTTGGGTAGGACATCCTTTGGTTGACCGAATGCAAGACGCTCCCAGTCGCCAAGCAGCCCGTGTAATGCTGGGGATTGCACCAGAACAAATTGCGATCGCACTCCTCCCCGCTTCTCGCCGCCAAGAACTAAAATATCTTTTACCAATTATTTTTCAAGCCGCCCAAACTATTCAAGCTAAATTACCTGAAGTTCATTTCTGGATACCCCTATCGCTGGAAGCCTATAGACAGCCAATTGAGGAGGCTATTGAGAGTTATGGTTTGCGGGCTACAGTCCTTTCCGGTCAACAAAAGGAAGTTTTTGCTGCGGCTGATTTAGCCATTAGCAAATCTGGTACTGTCAACCTGGAGCTTGCTCTGTTGAATGTGCCGCAAGTTGTAGTTTACCGCCTAAGTCGCTTGACTGCTTGGATAGCTCGTAAAATCCTCAAAGGTTCTATAGCCTTTGCATCGCCACCCAATTTAGTAGTGATGAAGTCGATTGTGCCAGAATTTTTACAAGAGCAAGCCACACCAGAGAATATTATCCAAGCAGCGATGGAACTGCTACTCAATCCCAGTCGCAGAGAGCAAACTTTAGCAGATTATCAGGAAATGCGGCAAAGTTTAGGAGAAATTGGCGTGTGCGATCGCGCTGCTCAAGAAATTTTGCAAATGCGACCAAATAATTCGTAGTTCGTAATTCGTAATTCGTAATTAAAAATGGAGAATCAATCAGTTTATTTATGAGTAAAATTAAGTGCAAAGTATCTGTTTTTGCCGCAACCCGTATTTCTGCGATAATTACGAATTACGAATTAGAAATTACGAATTAGATAGGGGTGTCATGGCTTATGAGATGAAAAAACAAAGAGCGATCGCAGTTGACTTATTCGCTGGCGCGGGCGGTATGACTCTTGGCTTTGAGCAAGCTGGTTTTGATGTGCTAGCGTCTGTGGAAATTGACCCCATCCACTGTGCAACACATGAGTTTAACTTCCCTTTTTGCTCAGTGTTATGTAAAAGTGTCGTGGATACAACCGGGGAAGAAATTAGGAATCGTTCTAAGATTGGCGATCGCGAAATTGATGTAGTAATTTGTGGCTCACCATGTCAAGGATTTTCCCTAATTGGTAAACGGGCTGTTGACGATCCTCGAAACTCTTTGGTATTTCACTTTCATCGACTGGTTTTTGAGCTAAATCCGAAATTCTTTGTGATGGAAAATGTCCGAGGAATCACAGTTGGCGAACATAAACAAATTCTCCAAACATTAATTAGCGAGTTTAGAATTCACGGCTATAACGTAGAAGAAAATTACCAAATTCTCAACGCTGCAAATTACGGAGTACCACAGTCACGTGAGAGATTATTTCTCATAGGTGCAAGGGAGGACGTAGAGTTACCACAATATCCTTTGCCGATTACTAAACAAGCATTACCAAATAATTTAAATTCCAAAAAAATATCTGATTTACCATTGAGTCCTACAGTATGGGATGCAATTGGAGATTTACCTGAAATAGAAAAATATCCAGAGTTACTAACAACAGATTGGGTTGTAGCAGAATACGAAAAGCCTAGTAACTATGCTCTTGTACTTCGCGGTATCAAATACCTAGACAATGATTATTCTTACAAACGTGAATATGATTTGCGAATACTTTCTTCAAGTTTAAGAACAAAACATTCGGCGGAAACTATTAAACGTTTTCAGGATACTCAACAAGGTGAGAGAGAAAAAATTAGTCGTTTTTATAAGCTGCATCCTGCTGGTGTCTGTAATACTTTAAGAGCCGGAACAGATAAGTATAGGGGTTCTTTTACATCTCCTAGACCGATTCATCCATCTACACCCCGTTGTATTACAGTCAGGGAAGCGGCGAGATTGCATTCTTACCCCGATTGGTTTAGATTTCATGTAACCAAATGGCACGGATTTCGGCAAGTTGGTAACTCTGTACCACCTTTACTAGCAAAGGCTGTGGCGACAGAAATTATTCGTAATTTGAATATTTCGCCTTTTAAGCCGAGTTTGCGATACAAGTTGGGAGAGGAGAAGCTATTACAATTTAATATGTCGCAAGCGGCACAATATTATCAGTGTGACTAGTATGAATACACTTTGTAATATGTGCAAGGTTGGGCTAAGTCCAAGCACGGAAAAATGTACTATCTTCCCAGATGTTAGCAGTCCGTTGTGCGATCGCTGTTAATTCTTCCTTTTTAAGAGGCACAAAAGCCCGCGCTATCTTGACATTATTCTCTAATTGTGAAACTGTCTCTGCGGCAATTACACAACAATGAACTCCAGGCTGAGACATTGTGTAACCTAAAGCTTGCTCCATACCTGCCAATCCACCTGATTTAAACAGCCGCCCATAAGCGGGGACTTTCATCGCAATCACACCGACATTTTTTTCTTTAGCAACTGGTAGAACTACCGGGATAAATGGACGTGGGTGGTGTTTGTCGGCGGCATTCACAGGAATCAGTGTAGTGTGGAAAGGATAGCGACGTAACCCTTCGGCAATTATTTGAGGGTCGTGATGTCCGGTAATACCTGCAAATCGCACCAATTTTTGTTGTATGGCTTCTTCTAAAGCTTTAATTGCGCCAGATGGACTAAAGATGGTGTCGAGTTCTTCAGAAAAAGAGACGTGATGCAACTGCCACAAATCGAGATAATCTGTATTGAGACGTTTCAGCGATCGCTCTAATTCTCGCCATGCACCATCCCGATCTCTTTGATCAGTCTTGCTTGCTAGAAACAGTTTTGAGCGATGGGGTGGTAGCACTTTGCCTAAATAATCTTCACTCGGCCCATAACTAGCGGCTGTATCAAAATAGCGAATGCCAAGTTCTAGCGCTCTTTGAATAATTGCCACAGCATCACCCTCTTTTCCTTCCCAGGATAGCGGCGTTTGTCCTGCTCCTCCTAAACCAAAGATAGGGAGTTTTACTTCCGTGCGTCCCAGTAACCGTTCTGGCATAGCTGCTGGCGGTGTTGCGATGTTGATAGTATTTTGCTGTAAGGCATTAGTTGCCACAATACCGCTAGTCACAGCAATGCTGGTAATTAGGAAATTACGCCGCGTTTTTCCTTCTGTCATGATTGGCTTCGGGAGCGAAATTACTTTTATTCTCAAATTTTAGCTAGGGGGGACTAACTGGATATCCTTCTAAAGCATAGATCCATCACATTTCATCAGGATAGGTAAAAATAAGAGCGATGTCTACGACGGGCTACGCCTACGCGCTCACAAATTGTCTATAAACTCTTCTGGTGTGACTCTTGCTTGCTTCAGAACACCACTGAGTGTACCAACTTTTAACTCGCGGTGTAGTGGTACAACACAAACAATTTCTCCTTCGAGAGTTGTTTTTTTTAGTACAACATGACTACCAGTTTGTCTAGTTTGAATAAATTCTAAACGCTCTAATGCACGAATTGCCTCACTACCTGATATTCTTGGCAATCTAGGCATAGCTGACTTCTATACTTGTTACAAATCTCGGACTAGTATCAGTGTCAAGTAAAGGACATTCTTCTAGATATAGCCTTGTAGCTTCTTTAAGATTAGCGAGAGCTTCTTCAATTGTTTCACCTTGGTCAACCGTGCCAACTTCAGGACATTCAGCAACATACATATCTTCTTCTTTGTGAAGAATGGCAGTTAATGTTTTAGTCTTCATAGGGTTTTATTTTGATAAAGATAGTCGAGCGAGCGCACTCATTTTTCTAGTTTAGCTTTGAGGTGCGATCGCATTACTTGGTATCGACGGCATTTTTTTCAGCGTAGTTTAGATTTTTCTGATATTCTATAATTTTTTGTTGAGCTACTACATAATTTTGGCTAGAAGATGGCACGGCTTTCATAAGTGCGATCGCAGCTTCCCACTGACTCACAACTGTCTTCCACTCATCTGGAGATTTTGCTGATTGAGTAAGGTTAGCTGCATTAATTGCTTTACTTACCGCATCTGGGAATGTATCAGTTGGAAGTAAAACAATAGGCGATTCTGAAGTCACTGGTGAGGGTGTAACTAATACAGGCTTTGATGGTATTTGTGTTGAACTTTTAGAAGTTGATCTGAGTATTTCTGAAAATCCTGAAGAAAAATATATTCCTAGAGATATTGAAAATATTATAAAAATGAACAACAACTTTTTATTTAAATTACGATCCTTATGTCGAGGCTCGATAATTGTATTTTGTCCCTTATTCGATAAAATATTTGATTTTATTTTATGTAAACCCATTTCCCCGCGCAATCTATTGACTTCTTTCTCTGTATCTAAATTAATGTTTGATTCGCTGGGATCTTTTTTTTCGTTGCCAGAATAAGCAGATATTATTCGGTGTCTTACCAAATATTCAATTTGATAAATCAGTGCCCCAGTAGAAATATAGAATAGCCCGAACATTAATATTACATTATTAATATTTTCTAGTTGTGTATGGTATTCAAGGTGTCTGTCGTAGTTAGGATTAAATAATGGTACAAGTATTATAGAAAATAAAAATGATATTAATGTAGAAATTATAATTACAAGCCAAGCGTACAATCCTTCCCACCAACTCATTATTCCTGGTAATAATCCTTGTGTTCTACCTATTTCGGGTGCCTTGAATTTCTGAGAAAAACCGACTAATAAGTAAGTGTAAGCAGTGATGAGTCCAAGAAATTATCGGAATTGGAGATAAGATTAACAATATTGTAAATATAAAAAATAATTCCGGGCTGTGTACAAAATATATGATGTCATAACCTAGCTTTCCAGTATTTTGAACTATAAATATAATGACTCTCATAAATAGAGTCATTATCAATGCTTTTAACCAAGAGCTAGGATAAGGAAACCATAAAGGCCAATAAAACTTTTGTAATTTTTGCCTAACAACTTCCTGATTATTTGGCTGCATCATAACCTAATAAATGCAAAAAATAAATTATTGTCTATCTTATGATTCCCCATTTACAGCTATAAACAACATTATCAGAAATTTTATATTCCTATATTTAAAAATTAGTGAAATTTATTATGCCTTTTGCGAACAAGCCAATTTTAGATTCATTGTCTATATTGTTACGTAATATAAATTAAACCCTAACGTTCCTTTGTAATTACAGAGCTACCATTAGTAATGCTTACTTTTTGAATAAAAACGTCGGTACAAGAGGATAAAATATCAGTGCTGATTTGATTGGCAATAAATTCAAAATCTTGGTTTGTTAATCCCTGTACAGTATCACCACTTAAGTTAATACAAATAGTTAGAGTTTGAGGATTACTAGAAGACTGCTCATTATCTACTGGTTCTAAATAAACTTCTGCTATGCCCAAATCAAATTCTTTACTCCAAGCTGGAAACTCTTTACCAGTTTGTTGCCCATAAACTTTCACTATCTCAACAGATGCAGCCCCTAAAGCTGTTAACCCTTTGCGGATAAATGGAACTAAAATTTGCTGATTTGGTACTTGGACAGATTCTAGTATTACCTCTAAACAAGTATCTTTAAAGGCAACTGTTGCAGTGATCCCTTTGGCGTGTAGGTGGCGGTTCATTAGAGATGCGATCGCCTGGGAATCTCCCTGTCTTGCAAGTTTTAGAATATTTGGCTGTGTCATAACCAGTAAAAGAAAAACTCTGGGAAAATAAACTTATATTCTCAGGATTCCCTCTTGACAGCCTGAAGTAACATTATGATGCAAGATATCAACTAAGCTGGGCTAAAATGTCTACTATAAAGATAGTCTTTCACGGACTTTTGCAAAAATTATATTTTCTCTGTCTTGAAATCAAAAACTAGTGTTTTTGTGCTTGCCAAATTAACAGGATTAATATTAATCAGTTTAATTCCAATTTGAAATATGAAGTTTTATCGAGATTATGCTTGGCCCTCGACGCTAGAAGAAGCCATAGTTATCCAAGAAAAGCTGCGAGATCAAGTAATTACTGAGGATCAACTGCAAGAACCTATTCAGTACGTCGCTGGAGTGGATATGGGTTTTGAAGCTGATGGAACAATTAGCCGTGCAGCTGTCGCAGTACTGAGTTTTCCTGATTTGCAAATAATCGAGACAAGCCTAGCACACCGTCCTACAACCTTTCCTTATGTTCCTGGGTTCCTCTCATTTCGGGAAATTCCAGCCGTTCTTGATGCCCTGGAAAAGATTAAAACAATACCAGATATCATTCTGTGTGATGGTCAGGGAATTGCCCATCCCCGGAGATTAGGTATAGCTAGCCATTTGGGGTTACTTATAGATATGCCAACAATTGGTGTAGCCAAGTCCAGGTTGATAGGTAAGCATGAGGAATTGGCAGAAACCAAAGGCAGCACGCAACCACTGATATATAACGGTGAAACCATTGGGGTGGTTTTGCGATCGCGCACAGGAGTAAAACCTCTATACATCTCCAGTGGTCATCGAATTAGTTTACCGACAGCAATTGACTATGTATTACGCTGCACGCCCAAATATCGGCTGCCAGAAACTACACGCATTGCTGATAAATTAGCATCGGCAAAATAAAGCTTGTTGAAGTTTTTTCTAAATACTTGCTTGCACCTACTCAATCGTGTTAGGAATCGCACAGGAAGATGTTGAAATAGCTAAATACGATTTACGAAGTTAGAACAATGAACACACTAACTTTACAGTGGCATGATGCTGGTCAAGATAAAACTCAGAACATTTACGAACAACAGCCAAGTCAAAATCATGGTACTGTTCGTATCGGTCGTGACCCTCTCCGGTGCGATATTGTTCTGAGTCACCCCACTGTCTCCGGTCTGCACGTTGAAATATTTTTTCATCACCAGCAACAGCGCTTTTATATCAGAAATTTGCGATCGCAAAATCCCCCCCTTATCGATGGACGGCAATTAGTCCAAGGTGAAATGCCTTTAACTCAGGGCACTAGTATCTCTTTGGGACAAATAAAACTCAACGTTACTAGCGTTTCCACGGGTAGCATTCCAGCAACAATTTTGCTGCCACCCCATCCACCCGTAAATATCGAACATCACCACCATCCACCAATACCCCCCGCACCACTGCCCGGAGTTTATGGCTTAGAATGCCCCAAATGTCATAAAGTTTCCCCAGGAGAGAATCTACAAATTGGCTGTCATTGGTGTGGGACATCTTTAGCTGCGGCTGTGAGTGTATTAGTAGCACCGAGTAGTTGAGGAAAAGGGCAGGGGAGCAGGGGAGCAGAGGGGAATAACTAATGACAAATAACTTACAAATCCAATTGAGTTGGGACGATCCAGCGACGGGTGAACGGCGAGAACCAAGGTTGAATATGCCGATCGCTTTTGGTCGAGAATTCGCTCGTTTACCTGCTGAACTCAGGGGAGTGCGGGTTTCTAGGATGCTGCTTAACAGTAACGAAGTATCTCGCTACCATGCCCTAATTGACTGGGAACAAGACCATCTGGTGGTGATTGACCAAGGCAGCGTTAACGGTGTATATGTCAACGGTCAACCACAAACGCGTAGTGTTCTGGCTAATGGCGATACGTTACAAATTGGCCCCTATGTGATCACAGTGACATTTGCTGTTAACGTATCCGCACCAGATACCAGCCCTCCTTCAACGATTCATTTCAACGCAAATACCAATCACCCAGACCCCAGCTTGCCTGTAGTCCAGCCGCTAACGCCCGTGGCAAGTAATTTCCCGCCATTAGCGTTTCAGGCACAAAATGTCGCTGTGCAAGCACTTCATGCTACGGGACTGCCAGTGGATGAATCTGATTATCTAGCGATCGGGGCGGGACTGGGTAGCTTCGTTTGGGCTGATTTGCTGCGAATTAGTGGTGTGCGTGCTGACAAAATTATGGCTTTGGGATTAGAGGCCGAGCCTTATGCTCGTTATAAGCGCCTGTGTCTGAATTCGCAAATTCCCTTATATGAAAGACTGCGTTCTAATTCTGACTCTTGTCCTGATAATATTTGGGGCTGGCCTAGTTATGCCTTGCGTGAGGCTTGGCACGATTGCAGCAAGGGACAGATGAAATCAGCATTCAAGTATTTGTGGCAAGTGTTTGCTGAACCAACATTTGCGGAAACTTATACTCCCCGTGCGGGTAATGTTTTTGATTCCATAGATAGGGAGGCAAAGCGTATTGGCTGGAATCAAATTTATCGCTATGGGCGAGTTAGGGGAATTCGCAAAACTGATGATGGCAGGTATTGTGTAGCCTATTCTCGCGCCCCAGGAAATTATGCTTTTTTAGTTAGTCGTTATTTACATTTAGCTACTGGATATCCAGCAATTCAGTTTCTTCCAGATTTGCAAGCTTATAGAGAAAAATATCAAGACTTTAAATCTGTAGTCAATGCTTATGAGGCACACGATCATGTTTATGAGCAACTAGAGCGACAAGGTGGGACGGTATTGATTCGTGGGCGGGGAATTGTGGCTTCGCGGATTATTCAACGCATTTACGAAGCTAGAAAGCGAAATCGGAATATTGCAGTTTTGCATTTAATGCGATCGCCTAAACCTCAAGGCAACAAATTTCAAAATACCCAGCGCCTAGTCAAAAATCATTACGAATTTCAACCCTTTAACTGGCCGAAAGCCTGTTGGGGCGGCGAACTCCGGGCAATGTTAGAAAAAGCCACCCCCGATGAACGCAAACGTTTATTAGCAGACTGGGGTGGAACTACCACCGCCGACCGCCACGACTGGCAGCAAATTACTGCCCAAGGGATAAGCGAAGGCTGGTATCAAATTACCTTTGGTGAGGTTCTGGATGTGGAACGAGATGCCCAAAACCGTACTATTACACATATCAGAGAACAAAGCTTTGGGGAAATGAAATTGCTAGCTGATTTTATTGTTGATGCTACTGGACTGGATGCCAAAGTAGATGCCAATCCTCTAATAGCGGATTTGGTGAAACATTACAACCTCCCAGTGAATCACTTGGGGAGATTGACTGTAGCGAACAATTTTGAATTAGTAGAAATGCGTAGTGGGAACGGTCAAATGTATGCTGCTGGAGCTATTACTTTAGGTGGCCCTTATGCCGCCGTTGATAGTTTTTTGGGCTTGCAATATGCTGCATTAGTCGCCGTTGATGGACTCGCCGCCATCCGTGCACCTGGAGTTCATCATTTGAATACTATAAGTTCTTTTAGGCAGTGGTTGAAGTGGGTGTTAAATCAGTCACCTTAGTATAAGGAGGCAGTAGAAATAGAGTATTTATCTGGCTGTTTTGAGTAGCAAATCCCAACTTCGAGGATAAAAGGTGCAACGTCGAGGATAAAAGGTTCAACGTCGAAGTTCAAAGGTTCAACGACAACCATCCCCATGTCGGCATAAGCATGAACAATCTCGCATCACTCTAGGATTCTACAGGACGCTACAGTGAAGCTGAACCTCTGTATCTGCAAGCTTTGGTAATTTTTGAGCAGACTTTAGGTGTAGGTCATCCCTATACAATCACGGTTCGGGGAAATTATGAAAGGTTTTTAAGAGGAGCATATCGCTAACGATCGCCTCCGGCACGCTACGTGATCGCACCTTTTCTGGCAAAATCACACTAAATTGATGCCACACAACAGTTGTAGTCCAAACTGTAGCAGCGATCTTCCCCTCATAATCAAAGTACAGTAAAGAATAGAGCGTAGGCATAGCCCGTCGTAGACATCGCTTTGCGGTTTCAAATTCCAGAAGCCGAATTTGAGGATAAATTTATGCGAACAGTACCAATCCAATTACTAGAAACAGTATTTTCAGCACTTCGTAAAAATCCTGAAGAATTTATCCAAGAAATGCGAATTGCCGCAGCAGTTAAATGGGATGAATTAGGCGACATATCACAAGCAAAAGCAGGAGAAATTGCTGGTCTAACTCGTGCTGAATTTATTAATGCCTTATCACGCTACCAAGTAGATTTTATGCAATATACTGCCCAAGAGTTAGCCCAGGAACTGGCAAATGCCGATTAATCGTGTAATTATTAACTCTTCACCTTTGATTGTTCTTTTAAAAAGTCAGCAAGCACAATTACTTCCACAATTATTCACAGAAATTTTAGTTCCATTCAGTGTTTTTGAAGAAGTCACAACAAAAGATGATGTGGCATCAACACAATTACCCAGTATTTCTTGGATACAAACAGTAGAAGTTAATACTATTGCTCCTGTTGTAGCAGCTTGGGATTTAGGAAAGGGAGAATCACAAGTATTGAGTTTGGCACTAAAAAATTCAGACTGTGCCGCTATTGTTGACGATAGAGCAGCACGGCGTTGTGGTCAAGCTTTAGGTATTACTACTATCAGAACAGGAGGCTTGCTGATATTAGCAAAAAGACGTGGACTAATCCCAAGCATATCTCCTGGAATTCAAGCTTTGCGTGACGCTGGTTTGTGGTTATCCGATAGTTTGGTCAATTTGCTTAAACAACAAGCAGGAGAATAGCGAGCGTCATAACCCATCGTAGACATCGCATAGCCATTGTTGAGTACAAAACTCGAAATTTGAGGTTCAAAGCCTCAAATAACCATGCCTAACGGCAAGCCACTGCTTTTAAATGTTTTTATGTAAATGGTATTTCTACCCCAAAGAGAGGAGATTTCCAAATCGAGAGAAAGTAGAATTAAAAATAAAGTTCACAAGCTGTTTATGAAATGGGCTAATTTTCTAGCCAAAGAAGCTGCTAAGAATGGCTTATCTATAGAGCAAACGGCAGCTTTTGCAAAGTATTTTAAGATTGAAAACTTAGGTAAAAGTGAAGCTAAACTTGCCAGCGAATTAAACCTTGATGTTGCTGCTTTCAGAAAGTGGATTAGTGAGATATATGACAAGTTTGCCCAGAATTATCCTGAATTAGCAACTTCCAACAGTCAGGACAAACTAGAAAAGTTACGAGCTTACCTGAGTGCAAAATATAATAGCGAATTAGATGTCCTCAAACCATTGGCGGCGATGAAATTATTAAAATTGCTGGTGGGAAAGGAACGACTGCAACAAGAACCTTGGGTTGCAAGAAGAATTTGTGAATTTTTAGGATATTTACCTTTAGCGTTAGAGTTAGTGGGAGGATATCTGGATAAAATGCCAGAATTGCCTCTGAAAACACTGCTGAAGCGGCTAGAGAAGAAACGAGTGGAACATGAAACAGTAGTCAATGCTAACTCATTGATGCCTTGTGAATACGGTGTAGCTGAAGCTTTTGAATTAAATTGGGAACTGTTAGATGAAAATGCACAAAGCTTTGGCTGTTTGCTAAGTTTGTGTGCCTTAGCTGACATTCCCTTATCTGTTGAGATAATACAAGATGACAAAAAACAAGAACTCAATGAGAAAGCTATAGCCGATTTACTGGAATTACATTTACTACAACAGAAAAGTAAAGGAATTTATCGTCTAAATCCATTGATTCGACAACTTTTACAAATGAAGTTGGATAAATCAAGTGAGGCGGATAAAGCAAAAACTAACTTTGCAGTGATGATGTTAGAGGTAGCAAAGCTAATTCCGCAACAGCCTAACCCTGAAGATATTCTCCACCTCACTCCACATATTCCACATATTACAGAAGTTGCAACCCATCTATTCCAGTATCTCAGTGATGAAAATCGAATTATTCTGTTTACCAAATTAGCCTGGTTTTATCAAGCCCAAGGACTTTATCAGCAAGCAGAACCTTGGTTGCAGCAGTGTGTAGAACTGACTCAAAATCGTCTTGATTTAGAATATTCCTATGTGACTGCTAGTCTGAACAATTTAGCACGACTCTACGAATCTACAGGACGCTACAGCGAAGCTGAACCTTTGTATCAGCAAGCTTTAGAACTGAGTAAACGCCTGCTGGGAGATAACCATCTTGATGTCGCTACTAGCCTGAATAATTTAGCACAACTTTACGATTCTATGAGACGTTACAGCGAAGCCGAACCGCTGTATCAACACGCTTTAGAGTTGAGAAAACAGCTACTGGGAGAAGAACATCCCGATGTCGCCACTACCCTGAGCTATTTAGCATTACTCTACGAATCTACAGGACGCTATAGCGAAGCCGAACCTTTGTATAAGCAAGCTTTAGAACTGTGGAAACGTCTAGTGGGAGAAGAACATCCTCATGTTGCCACTACCCTGAATAATTTAGCAGCGTTGTACTGTTATACAGGACGCTACAGCAAAGCCGAACCCTTGCTTAAAAAAGCTTTAGAATTGAGAAAACGCTTGCTGGGAGACAACCATCTTGATGTTGCCACTAGCCTGAACAATTTAGCACAACTCTACGAATCTACAAGACGCTACAGCAAAGCCGAACCCTTGTACAAGCAAGCTTTAGAACTGAGTCAACGCCTGCTGGGAGACAACCATCCCGATGTCGCTATTGGCCTTAACAATCTCGCAGCACTCTACCGTCATACAAGACGCTATAGGAAAGCCAAACCCTTGTTTGAGCAAGCTTTGAAAATTTGTGAACAAACTTTAGGTGTCAGTCATCCTACTACTATGACGATTCGGGCAAATTATGCCAGCTTTTTAAGAGAAACATATCATTAGCGATTGCCTCCGGCACGCTACGCGAACGCTGGGCATAATTCGTAATTCGTAATTCGTAATTCGTAATTCGTAATTCGTAATTAGTTAAAAGAATATCCCCCTCTCCACCAACGAAGAAGGGGGAAAATTCTACTTACATCCTAAAGACTCGCGAGTATCTACACCAGTTTTAGAATTAACACCACTTGCCTTAACACAAAGTTTTTTCACTTGCGTCCCATCTAAAATTGCATTTGTAAAATCAGCACCTGTGACATTTACATCATCAAAAATAGAACGCAGCATCATTGCATCAGTCAACACAGCATCACTTAAATCAGCATCTTTAAACTTTGTTAGATAGGCTATGCCTTCACTAAAATCAGCACCATGCAGATTTACTCCCTCCAGTAGGGTACCGTTAAACACACCACCACGTAAATCAGCATTGCTAAAATTAGCTTTCTCTAATTTGAGATTAGTAAACTCAGTGCCAACTAAACTTTGACCAGAGTAATCCTTGCCCTTGAGTTCATCATTACCTACAGAACGGGTAATACTGGAAGAACTTGCAGCTTGCGCCGATAGGGGAAACAAAAAAAGAACCATCGCTAAGACAAAGCTAGCTAAGAGTCGCCAATATTTCATAATGTCTTCTTAATAAATCTCAACACTTGCATCATTAACTATTAAACCTCACAGAAGAGGACAAAGGAGATGAGGAAGCAGGGAGAATAACCAATGCCCCAATTCGATACACAAGACTGTAAAACCAGAAAGCATCTCGTAGGATGATATATGTTGAGGTGCGATCGCAAAATTACCCGTGGCTAATCAAGAAGACAACGCCCAATCTCTGGCGCGAACCCCTTTATATCAATTGGGTGTAGAACTCAGAGCACGCTTTACCAGCTTTGGCGGCTGGGAAATGCCTGTGCAATTTAGTGGCATTAGCCGCGAACACGACGCTGTAAGAAATACAGCCGGAATGTTCGATATTTCCCATATGGGCAAATTTACCCTCCAAGGTAAAAACCTGATTTCTCAACTCCAGCCTCTAGTACCTTCCGACTTGAGTCGTTTGCAACCCGGTCAAGCACAATACACAGTATTGTTAAATCCCCAAGCCGGAATTATTGACGATATCATTATCTATTACCAAGGTGAAGACGCTACTGGTATACAGAGGGCATTCATCATAGTCAATGCATCAACCTCTGGTAAAGACAAAGCATGGCTATTGCAACACCTTGACCTGGATAAAGTGCAATTCCAAGACCTTTCACCAGAAAAAGCTTTAATTGCTGTGCAAGGGCCAAAAGCAATTAAATATCTCCAGCCCTTAGTGCAAGAAGACTTACAACCAATCAAAGCCTTCGGACATTTAGAAGCAACCCTACTAGGTAAACCTGCCTTCCTGGCCCGCACAGGTTACACCGGAGAAGATGGCTTTGAGGTGATGGTAGACCCAGATGTGGGGGTAGAATTGTGGCGAAGTCTCCATAAAGCTGGTGTTATCCCCTGTGGACTTGGTGCCAGAGACACCCTGCGCCTAGAAGCGGCAATGGCACTTTACGGACAAGATATCGATGACACCACCACACCCTTAGAAGCAGGTTTAGGGTGGCTAGTTCACTTAGATACCAAAGGCGATTTTATTGGTCGGGAAGTTTTAGCACAGCAAAAAACCGCTGGAGTTCAGCGCCGATTGGTGGGTTTGCAAACTCAAGGACGTAACATTGCCCGTCATGGCTATCAAGTGTTATCCGCAGGTAAAGTTGTAGCAGAAGTAACTAGTGGCACTCTGTCGCCTACACTTGGTTATCCCATTGCCTTAGGCTACGTTCCTACCCAACTAGCAACCGTCGGTCAACAGTTAGAAGTCGAAATTCGCGGCAAAGCTTACCCAGCAGTTGTAGTTAAACGTCCCTTTTATCGGTCAAAAAATCGTGTCGCCAACTGATAAGCGTCGAGGTTTTTGAGGAATAATGTGTTGTGAGTTACTCAATCTACAGTAAGGTTCATTACCAGATATGGCTTGGATGACTGTTGGGGCAATAATTTTTTTGACAAGGGAGAGGAAGTGATATGTCTTTTGAATATCCTCAAGATTTCAGATACTTGGATTCTCATGAATACGTGCGACTAGATGGCGAAATTGCCACTATTGGCATTACTGAGTTTGCCGTAAATGAATTGGGCGATATCGTCTTTTTGGAACTACCAGAAATTGGCGATGCTCTTACCAGAGGAGAAAACTTTGGCACAATTGAATCAGTAAAAGCCGTTGAAGAACTGAATTCACCAGTGACAGGCACAGTTATAGAACGCAATGAAGCCTTAATTAATTCTCCCGAAGAAGTGTCAGAAGACCCCTACGGAGAAGGGTGGTTTTTGAAAGTGCGCGTCAATGACCCTGGTGAAGTTGAGGATGCTTTGACAGCAGATGAGTATCGCGCCCAGGTGGAAGGAGAGTAGGGAGTGGGGGATGAGGGGACAAGGAGGACAAAGGGGACATGGTAAAAATTTTCTCCCTTGTCTCCACTATCTTCCTTGTCTCCCCCATCTCTCCTATCTCCCACTCCACCCGAAGATAAGTCATGAAATTTAGATGAACTGAAAAGTTACACCTACTTATCATGAGTATTTATTGCAAAATATTAAATAGTACCATCTGGAGAGTAATTTGTGGTATTGAACGCCCCTATTCTCAAGTCTAATGAGCAGCAAGTGTTGGACGAAAAAAGTCCAAAGTTAAGTAGTTTTGTGCCAAGACACATTGGTCCTAACTCTGATGACATCCAGCAAATGCTTAAGGTTTTGGGGTTTCCTAGCCTGGATACCTTAATCGACCAAACAGTTCCACAAGCAATTCGACTGAAGCAACCGCTAAAGTTACCAGAAGCAGAAAGTGAGTATGCAGCACTGACATCTTTAAAAAAAGTTGCTGCCAAAAATCAGGTTTTCCGCTCATACATTGGTATGGGATATTACGACAGTATTACCCCACCTGTGATTGGGCGTAACATCCTAGAAAACCCTGGTTGGTATACTGCCTACACTCCTTATCAGCCAGAAATTGCCCAAGGGCGACTAGAAGCGCTGCTGAATTTCCAAACCCTAATTATCGATTTAACAGGTTTGGAAATCGCCAATGCCTCGTTACTTGATGAAGCCACAGCCGCTGCTGAAGCGATGAGCCTAAGCTATGGTATTTGTAAAAATCAAGCAAATGCCTATTTCGTCTCTCGTGACTGCCATCCCCAAACTATCGATGTGTTGCAAACACGTGCTCAACCATTAGAGATTAAGATCATTGTCGGCGATCATCAAACATTTGATTTTGATCAACCTATTTTTGGGGCTGTTCTGCAATACCCTGCAAGTGATGGCACTATTTACGACTACCGCGCTTTTATAGAAAAAGCCCATGCTAAGGGTGCATTGGTGACGGTAGCAGCAGATCCTTTAAGTTTAACTTTGCTGACCCCTCCAGGGGAATTTGGCGCTGATATTGCTGTCGGTAGCACTCAAAGATTCGGTATTCCCTTGGGATTTGGGGGACCTCATGCGGCATACTTTGCTACAAAGGAAGAGTATAAGCGGCTAGTTCCAGGGCGAATTGTGGGAGTATCAAAGGATGCCCAAGGTAAGCCTGCATTACGTCTCGCCTTGCAAACCCGCGAACAGCACATCCGCCGCGAAAAGGCTACTAGTAATATTTGTACTGCACAGGTACTGCTAGCGGTGATGGCGAGTATGTACGCAGTGTATCATGGGCCTACTGGACTGAAGGAAATTGCTGAAAACATCCACTCTTTGACAGTGTTACTGGCACAAGGACTGAAGCGTTTGGGTTACAGCGTCGTTTCAGAATCTTTCTTTGATACGCTGCGAGTAGAACTGGGAACATGTAATTTAAAAGATATTCTAGAAGCTAGCGAACAGCTTCAAATTAACCTGCGGATTTTTGATGCAACTGCTGTTGGCATTTCCCTAAATGAAACAACTACACCAGAAGATTTAATCGACCTCTGGCAAATTTTCGCTGGTACAGATGATTTACCTTTTACCTTAGAAGAATTAACTTCTCCCTCTCTTCCTCATCTCCCCCTCTGCCGTACCAGTACATATCTCACCCACCCAGTTTTTAACCGCTATCACTCAGAAACTGAGTTATTGCGCTATCTGCACAAGCTAGAAAGCAAGGACTTATCGCTAACTACATCGATGATTCCCTTGGGTTCTTGCACAATGAAGTTAAATGCGACTGCTGAGATGATTCCGGTAACTTGGGAAGAATTTGGCAAGATTCATCCATTTGCTCCCTCGTCGCAAACACAGGGTTATCAAATCTTGTTTGAGCAACTTGAGGCATGGTTAGCTGAAATTACTGGTTTTGCAGGAATTTCTCTACAACCCAATGCTGGTTCTCAGGGCGAATATGCAGGACTTTTAGTAATTCGTCAATATCACGAAAGTCGGGGTGAAGCACACCGCAACGTTTGTTTGATTCCCACCTCGGCACATGGGACAAATCCAGCAAGTGCGGTGATGTGCGGCATGAAGGTGGTGGCAGTTGCTTGTGACTCACAAGGTAATATTGATGTTGATGACCTGAAGACTAAAGCAGAAAAACACAGCAATGAACTAGCCGCCTTAATGGTGACATATCCCTCAACTCACGGTGTTTTTGAGGAACCAATTCAGGAAATCTGCGCTATTGTTCATAGTCACGGTGGACAAGTTTACATGGATGGCGCAAACATGAACGCCCAAGTGGGAATTTGCCGTCCTGGAGATATTGGCGCGGATGTCTGCCATTTAAACTTGCACAAAACTTTCTGTATTCCTCATGGTGGCGGTGGCCCTGGTATGGGGCCCATTGGCGTTGCTTCTCATCTTGTGCCATTTTTGCCGGGACATACTGTTGTGAGGACTGGGGAGGAAATTTCTAATTCCCAACATATTGGTGCGGTTGCTGCTGCGCCTTGGGGTAGTGCTAGCATCTTAGTGATTTCTTGGATGTACATTGCGATGATGGGTGCAGATGGTTTAACCCAAGCAACTAAGGTGGCAATTCTCAACGCTAACTACATCGCTAAGAGACTGGAATCGTACTATCCGATTTTGTATCAGGGGAAAAATGGTCTAGTTGCCCATGAATGTATTTTAGATTTGCGATCGCTAAAAAAATCAGCTGCGATCGAAATCGATGATGTTGCCAAGCGTCTCATAGATTACGGTTTCCATGCGCCGACTGTCTCCTGGCCTGTAGGCGGTACAATCATGGTGGAACCTACAGAAAGTGAATCTAAGCAAGAGTTGGATCGTTTCTGTGATGCGTTGATTTCTATTCGCCAAGAAATTGCCCAAATAGAAGTTGGCAAGGTGGATGTCCAAGATAATGTTTTGAAAAACGCACCCCACACTGCCGAAAGTCTCATCACTGGAGAATGGAATCATCCTTATTCTCGTGAACAAGCTGCTTATCCTGCACCTTGGACTCGTGAACATAAATTCTGGCCGGCTGTTGGTCGCATTGATGCAGCCTTTGGCGATCGGAATTTTGTTTGCTCTTGTCTGCCAATGGATGCTTATTCGTAGTACCTCAGCGCTAACCGCCTTTCTGTAAACAGAAAGGCGGCTACTATTTGAAGTCTCGGAATAATGGTATGGATTTTGTTTCGTCCCAAGACACAAGATGAAAGATTTCTTTATTAATACTAATTCTCCATGAAGATGCAGGTAATATTTATTAAACGAACTACAAAGGAAGAGATAACTTAATTGACATCCTCCCGCCGCTAATCAGGAGTACCTGATATAGCGGGGGATTCCAAAGATCGCTCTTTGGACTTCCTCTTTCCGCGACCCGACTTACTTGGAGGAGTTTCCTCACCCACGCAGAGGTCGATGTCTCCAGAGGCGATTAACGTTCCTGTGTGCCCCACAGTACGGAGTCCAATTTCAAGAATATTCAGCGCTGCATTATGGTCACGGTCTAAGGCTGTTCCGCAATGGGGGCAGCAATGAGTCCTGGTACTCAAAGTTTTTTTGACAACCTCACCACAGTTAGAGCAATTCTGACTGGTGTAG
>NZ_WBKL01000176.1:0-15314 GCF_015714705.1 Nostoc sp. NZL
CCCTTTTTATGATTATCATTATTGTATTGTTTTCTGAATAGGTATACTACACAATAATTGTTAAAGGTCAGGATGCTTTAAGGCTGACAAGATAATATTTTTAACCTCTAATTTCTTTTGATTTGCGTTCTCTCCTATCGCTTTTAGTCTAAACTCCAGTTCCTCAGCTACAGCAATAAAGTAGCGCAGGTGTCGTAGTTCCATATTTTTGATATGTTATAAGTCTCAATTTTAAATAAATATATATTGGACATCTTAAAAAAGTCTACGTATCATACTCGTACAAAGATTTGAGCGAGGCCAGAGCAATGGGTGAAAAAACAATTTCGTCAGAGAATTTTAGAAGTAAAGTTGTCACACAAGGAGTGCAGCGATCGCCAAATCGGGCTATGCTGCGTGCAGTAGGTTTTCAGGATGAAGACTTTAACAAAGCAATTGTGGGTGTGGCTAATGCCTACAGCACCATCACTCCCTGTAACATGGGGATTAATAAACTAGCACTCATCGCTGAAGCTGGAATAAAACTAGCTGGGGCAATGCCGCAAATGTTCGGCACAATTACTATTAGCGATGGGATTTCGATGGGAACTGAGGGGATGAAATATTCCCTAGTGTCACGAGAAGTGATTGCTGACTCCATTGAAACAGCCTGTAATGGTCAGAGTATGGATGGTGTGATTGCCATCGGTGGCTGTGATAAAAATATGCCAGGGGCAATGATTGCAATGGCACGGATGAATATCCCGGCTATCTTTGTTTACGGTGGGACAATTAAAGCCAGACACTACCAGGGTCGTGACTTGACTGTTGTGAGTTCCTTTGAGGCTGTGGGTGAATACAGTGCCCAAAAAATTGACCATACCGAACTGATGGAAGTAGAACGCCGTGCTTGTCCTGGTGCGGGTTCTTGTGGCGGGATGTTCACAGCTAATACTATGTCCTCAGCCTTTGAAGCGATGGGTATGAGTTTACCCTATTCTTCCACAATGGCGGCAGAAGATGAGGAAAAAGCTGATAGCACCGAAGAATCAGCCAAGGTATTAGTAGAAGCAATTCGCAATCAACTGTTACCTCGACAAATTATCACCCGTAAATCTATAGAAAATGCTATTTCTGTAATTATGGCTGTGGGTGGTTCAACTAACGCTGTGTTACATTTTCTGGCGATCGCTCATGCAGCTGGTGTAGAACTTAATCTAGATGATTTTGAAACTATCCGCGATCGTGTCCCTGTTTTATGTGATTTAAAACCCAGTGGTAGATATGTTGCCACAGACTTACATCAAGCTGGTGGTATTCCCCAAGTGATGAAAATGCTATTGGTACATGGGTTACTTCACGGTGACTGTATCACCATCACAGGTAAAACCATCGCCGAAATTTTAGCAGATATCCCCGATGAACCACCCACCAATCAAGATGTGATTCGTCCTTGGAATAACCCGATGTATGCCCAAGGTCACTTAGCCATCCTGAAAGGGAATCTCGCTACAGAGGGAGCAGTCGCAAAAATTACCGGGGTAAAAAATCCCAGTATTACTGGTGCTGCACGGGTATTTGATTCTGAGGAAGAATGCTTAGATGCCATCCTTGCAGGTAAGATTAAAGCCGGTGATGTAATTATCGTCCGTTACGAAGGACCGATTGGCGGCCCTGGTATGCGGGAAATGTTGGCTCCCACCTCAGCACTTATTGGTGCAGGTTTAGGTGATGCAGTCGGATTAATTACTGATGGACGCTTTTCAGGCGGTACTTACGGGATGGTAGTCGGACACGTTGCTCCCGAAGCCGCCGTTGGTGGTGCGATCGCTCTGGTCGAAGAAGGTGATAGCATCACTATTGATGCTAATTCTCGCTTGTTACAAATAAACATAGACGATGCAGAATTAGCCAGTCGCCGCGCCAAATGGCAACCCCGTCCACCCCGTTATACAAAAGGCATCTTAGCTAAATATGCTAAGTTAGTTTCCTCTAGCAGTGTTGGTGCTGTCACAGACTTAGATTTATTTAATGAGTAGGGAGTAAGGGTAGAGACGCGATATATCGTGTCTCTCTACAAGAGTGGTTAAAAGAGCGAATAAATTAAACTACCTCTTGCTGTTTTTGAGCTAAATACATTGCAATTCCTTTCTCGTAGTAAGCTGCTTCATTAATAAAAACAGGATAAACAGTAGATTCTCCCTCATAGAAAATATCTTTTCCTGCAAAAGTCAGAAACATTGGATCGCCTGGATTCAAAGGTTCATAATCCCTAAACTGAAGCTGGGGATGAATCATGGCTTGAATTTCACCGCGTAGGCGCAGCCCACCGTAGGCATTGCTTCTCGGATAATCAATAGTCTCAATATATTGATAGAGTGTAAGCTTGCTGTCTATCTGCGGAAGATTACCTTGATTATACCCTTCAAAATAATCCAAAATTGCATAAATAAGCTGTTCTGTTTTCTGAAATAATTCGGCGTTTAAAATATTCTGAGCTACAGCACCAACTTCTATAACAAAACCCAATTCACACAAAGAACGGAGAAAACCACCTTCTCTAGATTGTTGATTAACAAAAATCTTTACCATCGGATTGATAGAACTTAAATAAGCGCCTAACCGAAGTAAGAAAGGATGCATATCACAAAATATCAGACTTAACCCCATGTTTGCAGTTGTGCTGTGCAAATCAACAATTACGTCCACAAAAGGCTGATTTTGCGGTTGTAGTATCTGTTGAATTGCTTTTGCCCGCGTATCTTCATAACTTAAAAGTTGGGGATTTTGTAAACCTTGATTGGTGAAGCAACGATTTAAATCTTTGTCAATGTATCGTTTGCCTTCTTCAATAGCTTTGATATTGCCAAGTAATGCCAGAGTTTCAAAACTTACTCTGTTGATTAAATTAGGATACTGCTGAAACTTTTTGACTAAATGTACTCCTGTTAACTCATTACCGTGATTTCCTCCAACGATCGCAACTCGTTCAATGTGACTCATAACAACCTCATATCTAAAAAAATACTCTACAGTTATTGAGAATGCTGCAAGATACAAGATAGAAGTATAACTGCTGCTGACTAAATCTTGTAAAAGACCGACGCGATGTCTACGACGGGCTACGCCTACGCTCCCTATTCGAGCCAAAATGTGATAACTGTTAAGCTGTTAGTTTTAGCGCAAAAGGGAAGGAAATTTATGGAGCAGGATTTTCAAGCGATGCCTCCGGCGGGCTACGCCTACGCTGAACTTTACAAAAACGCTCTCCTCAACAATGTCCTTCCATTTTGGGAAAAATATTCTCTCGATTGGGAGCAAGGCGGTTATTTTACCTGTCTTGATCGCTACGGCAAAATTTATGATACAGACAAATTCATCTGGTTGCAAAACCGCCAGGTGTGGACTTTTTCCATGCTTTACAACCAGCTAGAAAAGCGCGAGAATTGGCTGAAAATTGCCAGCAACGGCGCTAATTTTCTCGCCCAACATGGCAGAGATAGCGATGGTAACTGGTACTTTGCCCTCACTCGTGAAGGAAAACCACTAGTTCAGCCTTACAATATATTCTCTGATTGCTTTGCAGCAATGGCATTTAGTAAATATGCACTCGCTGGCGGCGAAGAATGGGCAAAGGATGTGGCGATGCAAGCTTATAACAACGTATTACGCCGCAAGGACAACCCGAAGGGCAAATATAATAAAACCTATCCCGGCACACGCCCGATGAAATCGTTGGCTGTACCGATGATTTTAGCCAACCTGACTCTAGAAATGGAATGGTTGCTGCCAAAGAAAACCCTAGAGAATGTCTTAGCTGAGACTGTCCGCGAAGTGATGACCGATTTTCTCGACCAAGAACGGGGGCTAATGTACGAAAACGTTGCCCCTGACGGTTCCCACATAGATTGTTTTGAGGGACGGCTGATTAATCCAGGTCACGGTATCGAAGCGATGTGGTTCATCATGGACATCGCGCGTCGGAAAAACGACACCAAAACTATTAACCAAGCCGTTGATGTGGTGCTAAATATCCTAAATTTTGCTTGGGATAGCGAGTACGGCGGATTGTATTACTTTATGGATGCAGATGGTCATCCTCCACAACAATTGGAATGGGATCAAAAGCTGTGGTGGGTTCACTTAGAATCTTTGGTTGCATTAGCAATGGGCTATCGCTTGACGGGGCGTGAGGTGTGTTGGGAATGGTATCAAAAAATGCACGATTACACCTGGTCACACTTTACTGATGCAGAATACGGTGAGTGGTTTGGCTACCTCAATCGCCGTGGAGAAGTATTGTTGAACCTTAAAGGCGGCAAATGGAAAGGATGTTTTCACGTACCGCGTGCATTATACCTTTGTTGGCAGCAATTTGAGGCATTGGAAAGCCTGCGGCGGTAAACAACGCAGTCAGTTTTATCTTTGCTAGTGTACAAGTACTATTGGAAAGATGTCTCATGAATGTTGTGACGCCTAAGCGATTTACGATCGCAGAATACCATCAATTGATTGAACTCGGATTTCTCACAGAGGGCGATCGTATTGAATTGATTCGAGGGGAACTGATTCAAATGAGAGCAAAGGGAACGCCTCATACAGTTTGTAGTTCTATCCTATGCCGTCAATTGGATCGGCTTTTAGGTGATAGAGCAGTCATCCGTGGACAAGATCCCATCATCCTTCCTAATCAGAGTGAACCTGAGCCGGATGTTGTCATTGCACGAGGAAGAGATGAAGATTATCTTGCTCATCATCCGTATCCCGAAGATATTTTGTTGGTTATTGAAATTTCGGATAAAACAATAGATTACGACCAAATAACCAAGTTGTCTTTGTATGCAGAAGCCGGAATTTATGATTACTGGATTGTGAATTTGCCGGCTCGTCAACTTGAGCGTCATAGCCAGCCATATCAAAATGCTCAAAGTAAGTTTAGCTATCTCAGCAAGCAGATTTATTTATCTAATCAGTCAGTGGCGATTCCTGGATTTGAAGATGCATTATTAGACTTGAGTCGTTTGTTTCCAGAGAGTACTAGTGAATGATTTTGTTGGTGCGATCGCGTAAAAAAGTTTTCTATTGTCTGAGATACGTTTAAATACTGATATCTTATGCTTTAAATGATTGATATTATACTAGAATATGTAAAAAGTATGCTGTTAGTATGCACCACATCGAACTAATTATATTAATTTTGGATTTGTTTCCGAATTACATGGATTCAGACAAGCTATTGAGAATACTAAAAATGCTTGATAATCATTTTAATGTAATTGACAGGCAGATAAGTGAAATAAAATCTCTTCTGTCTATGCTGTAAGTAAGCATTTTTCAGTTTTCTAATACATAACTACAAACTTTTGTTTGAGCCTGTGTTTGAGATTTTGGTTTCAACTTCACCACTATTTCTACATCACAACCTAAAGCATTTAGAAATCGGAACAGTCGCTCTGTTGAAAAACCTGATAGTTTTCCCCTTATTAAAGCAGAAATCTTAGGTTGATCGACTCCCAATAGTGCCGCCGCTTCAACTTGATTCATCTTTTGTTTAGCGATGATTTCACTGATTTGACGTGCAAGTTCTGCTTTGACAAGTAGTTCATCAGGGTTCGCTAAACCTAAATCTGCAAACACATTGCCGCTACTTTTTTGTACACTGATTTCTTCAGTCATTTTTCTCTTCCTTTTGTTTCCGGCTATAGTTTTGTGCGTGATGTTCTTTTGCCCGCTTCAGCCTTGCTTTAATTAATTCGATGTCTTGTTTTGGTGTAGTAATACCGTGTTTGGATTTCTTTTGAAAAGAATGTAAAACATAAATAACGTCTTCAAGTTTAACTGTATAAACAGCTCTATAAGTGTCACCATCAAAGTCTTCTACAACTTCCAATACCCCAGCACCCTTAAATCCTTTGAGGGGTTTTACTGAATCATGCTTCTCACCACACTGAGCCAAGTACAGAGCATAACCCATCATTTGTTGAACTTCTTCTGGAAACTCTCTCAAATCATCAAGCGAGCTTCCAACCCACTCGACTAGCTTTAATAAAGGACTCATCTTTTACAATATGCTAGTTTTGGCATACTTCATTAATGATAATATCACAAGCTAAATTCTGCTGCGCCATCCTCATCCACATCTGCATCCTTACCCACAGCAGTAGGTTTAAATTTAGAGCCATGAATTAATTCACCAAACGCAATTTCTGGATTTTGGTGAAGAATATTCAGCACACTCATAAAATCCCGCACAATTTCCCCTGGTGTCAGTAATGCTTCTGCACCCAAGCGATTAATAATTTCTTGCACAAACTCCTTCAACTCACGATTTGTCAAAGTCTGTTCATACCCAAAATTGAGTGCATGAATCTCAGCTAAACGTTGCAGAAGCGTCAATATTTCTGCTTCACTCAACGGATTTAGCCGAATGACTGGCCCTAAGTGTTCCTGAACATTAGCTTGTGCAGCAAAACGGCTTTCTTTTGTGCGTCTTTGCCAAGCTTGGTCTGCAAAAAGTCCCCGTTTGGGGTCTTCTAAAAATTTAGTTGTTCCACCAACAACAATACCAAGATGTTCTGCTTTACATTGCATGGTATCGTTAAACATTGCTAGTAGTCTATTATAGTTCTTTTCCCGCGTGACTGTAGTAGATATTTGATATAAATGTACGGCTTCATCAACTAAAATTAATAGTCCTTTATAGCCAATCTCAGCAACAAACTTTGCAAACAGTTTTATATAGTCATACCAACTATCATCATCAATGATAACGCGCACTCCTAAAGCTGCTTTAGCCTCAACTTTAGTAGTAAATTCTCCCCGTAACCAGCGCATCGCTGCATTTTTTAAATTATCATCATCCATTCGGTAGCCACGCCAATAAGCAATAATCACGCTACCAAAATCAAAACCGTGAACTAAATCTTCAATATACTGAACTACTTCCCTAATTTTTGATTCAACTTTGTCATCAAAACCATCGTCATTGGGACGCATTTCAGTTTCTTTAACAACTTCTTGTTGAATTTTATTAATCCATCCTTCTAAAATAGAGACTAAAGCACCACCATCAGGACGAGTTTTTGTAGCTAGGTGGCTCATTAATTCTCGATAGGTGGCTACACCTTCATTGTTGCTTCCAGCTAATCGACGTTCAGAGGATAAATCAGCATCAGCTACTACAAAACCTTGCTCCATAGCGCGGTTGCGAATTAGTTGTAATAAAAAACTTTTACCGGAACCGTAGTTACCAATTATGAAGCGAAATGCTGCTACACCTTCTGCCATATCATCAAGATTTTGTAATAGGCTTTTTAGTTCTTTTTCTCGACCTACTGCTATATATTCAACTCCCACTCTTGGTACTACCCCCGCACCAAGGGAATTGATTAAAGCAGTGGAAATTTTTTTCGAGATTTTGAGCTTTGCCATGTATTACACTTCACTTTATTGTAAACGCAGAAACACGCAGCAAGTAGGTAAGGTAGATATTCACCTTACTACTAATCTTACGACGGCAATAATAATTTAATTTGATGAAGCATGTCTAGCCATGAGGTCTTCATACACTGAAATCATTTTTTTGACATGCGTCATATACTCATGATAAACTTCTGGGCTTTCAGAATTTGAATCAATTATTAATTCACCAATAGTATCATTTGCTCGTTCATTTATAGAATCGATTAATAAATTCGGCATAGTGATATTTGCTTCGGCAATTTTTTTAATAGCAGCCTTGGGATTATCTTCTTTGACTATAGCTTTTAATACTTCTAGTTCGTATACTGGGAGATTTTCTAAAAAATTAGTCCATTCTTCAGGTAGATTATCTGATATATCAACTTCCGAAGTGTCTCTGATTTCTGTAGTTTCCATTATTTCAGAAAAAGGAAACAACTCATTATCATTTTCTTGGGAATTATCAGACAAAGGTTCTGGATTGAATGTTTCTATTTGTTGAAGTAATTCCCATACTTGATTTTGCAATGAATCTCGTTCTTCTTGCAACAATGAAATTTGCCCTTGCAACTGCTGTAATTCGGCTTTTTGTTCTGCGAGTTGAGTTTGTGAAGCATTTAGGATAGCTTGGATATTTTCTCTTTCGGTTTTTGTCGCTACTAGCAATTGATTTTTTTGGGTTGTCTCAACTTCTAACTCTTGAATTGCAATTCTCAATTCGTAGAGTTTTTCTTCTAATTGGGGTTTGAGTCTGCCTAAAAGAGTTAAATTGCTTTCAATTTCTTGTTTCTCCTGCTGAAGTTCCGAAATTTGACTTTGCAAATGGGTGATTTCACTGCGAGATACATTACAATTTGACTCTAGACGGCGCTTTTCTGCTGTCAGGACAGAAAAAGCGTTGTTCAATTCTGCTTGATTTTTCTGCAAGTTATTAATTTCAGTTTGCAGGCTACCGATTTCGGTTTCTAACTGTTTTTTTTGTCCAGCAAATGTTCTTAATTCTCGATGTAAACTATCCCTTTGATTACGGCTTTCTGTGACTTGATTTTGCAGTTGTTGTGACTCTGCATATAATAAATTATGATGTTCTTCGATTTGGTTTATTTCTCTGACAACGCGAGCTTTCAATCCCTCCATTTCTTTAATTCGCTTGCGGAGAGAACCTAAAATAAACATTTCATAATTTCTGCGTCGCTTATCTACGAATAATGCTGCTGCATAGATAGTAACGGCAGTGATTAAACCTGTGAGAAAGGCTTTATTAAAATCCCAGTTTGGGACGAGGCTAAGTCCAAAACTCACACTAAAGGCAACTATGCCTAATATAAATCGATTGCTGATCATTACTGATTGCATATTGCTGGTTTTTAGCGGATTGAAATTATCAGAAGAAGTAACTCTCATACTAATTCGTAATGGGCTACGCCCTGCTTCTCTACGAGACGCTGCGCGAACGCTAACGTAATTCGTAATTCGTCATTAAAATACACATAGAGAAATACTTAATAAAAGCGGTTTGCAATCCATTGCTATATTTGTTGAAACAAGACATTTTTTCGAAAGTTGGTATCATAGTAGTTCTAAAATCGTTAATTGTGATTATTGGTGCATAACATTGTTCTGTAAGTAACAAAAAAGTGCAATCATTAATGAACTAATTTTAATTTGAAGTTTTTGATGTATCCTTATTTACATTAAATAGTTTTAAATCTGCTTTTAAAAAATCAACAAACTGCCGTGCTGTACGTCCAGAACGACCATTATGGCGAGTTGCCCATTGTAATGCTTGAAATTCTAAATCTTCTTGGGTAATATTAATTTCAGCTTGGTCGGTTAGATGCTGTACAATCTTTAAATAAGTTTTCTGATCGGCTGGTTCAAAAGTCAAGGTTAAACCAAAGCGATCGCTAAACGAAAGTTTCTCCTGCATCGTATCCCAGGCATGAATTTCCTCGTTATCTTTGGGCGTAGGTCTATCCACAAAAAACTCCCGAATCAGGTGGCGGCGATTGGAAGTAGCATATACAACTACATTTTGCGGCCGCGCAGTTAAATTACCTTCTAAAACTACCTTGAGCGCTTTAAAGGCATCATCATCTTCTTCAAAGGAAAGATCATCGACAAAGATGATAAATTTTTGTGATACTCCCCGTAAATGTTCCACAATTTCTGGTAGGTCTTTTAAATCAGCTTTTGCCACTTCTAATAAGCGGAGGCTGCGATTACTATATTCATTCAACAAAGATTTCACCAAAGAAGATTTGCCAGAACCCCGGCTACCGTAAAGTAATACATGTAGTGCCATCTCTCCTGATAATAAAAACTCTGTATTTTTCAGCAAAGCATCTTTTTGAGACTCATAACCTACAAGCGCACTCAGCTTAATTGGGTCAGAATACCGAATACCGATAAACTGCCCACCTTGCCAGCGCAAAGCGCGATACTCTGCAAATAGACCAGAGCCACATTTTCGATAATAAGCTGCTAATTCTTCTACAGCATCACCCCAATTGTCTAACTGTTGTAGATACGTAGCGAACTTTGTCTCTCCTCCTAGCAATTCTTGCTCTTTATACCACACTACTGGTGAAATCGGCATGTGAGCTACGCCTTGTATCCACTCACTCAAAGAAGCGCTGCTACATTCATAGAGACTTTGCAATATTTGTAAATCATGGCGAACTGCTGCTATTAAAGCTGGAGGCAAATCATCAAATTCTTGCACTTCAGCCAGCTTTGTAAAAGGATTCTTAGACAAGAGAAGTTGAGTAATTAAATAGTCTTCCCAATTTTCATTTCTAGCAGCCAAAGCGTGGAAGTAACTGCCGTAGGCTTGGAGAGAACCCCGTGCATCGGCATCAGTGTAACGTATAGCTTGCAACAGTTCCAGAAATGCCATCCCCACTTCGCTTTGGAGAACAGACTGGTACAGTAAAAGTGACGCTGCTTGGCGTTGGAGATATTGAACCTTTGTATATGAGGAAGAACTTGCCATTGGTATCGCTTGATTTCCATCAATTAACTGTGTGGTATAGCTAAATAGCTATGGTAAATTGTCTGCTGACCTTGGCAGTAAAGTCAAAATCTACATAGGTTTTAACAATGAATTTAAGTATAATTGCTGCTTTTGCCTACGGCATATTAGCGATCGTTGGTGGCATTATTGGCTACATTCAGGCTACAAGTAAGGTTTCGCTCCTAAGTGGGAGCATTAGTGGTTTATTATTAATACTTGCCGCTTACTTTCAACTCCAAGGGCAAGCCTGGGGTTCGATTTTAGCACTGATAGTTACTGCTGTTTTAGTAGTCGTCTTTGCATTTAGGCTAGCTAAAACACGCAAGTTTATGCCGGCGGGATTAATGACGATTTTGGGGATGTTGGCTTTGGCGGTGATGGTGAGTCAAATGGTGGGGAATTGAGGGGTGAAATTTAAACGCAGAGGGGAGGCAGCGCGTTGCGGGGGTTCCCCCCGTTGTAGCGACTGCCGTCGCGCAAAGGGAAGCGCAGAGGTACGCAAAGTTGTAGCTAGCGCAAAATTTGGTCAATCATCCGGTTCGCCTGGGAAGCATAACCGCCGCCAAATAAATTGAAGTGATTCAAAATGTGATATAGGTTATAGAGTGTTTTTCTCTGCTCATAGCCTGCATTTAAAGGAAAAACTTCGTTGTAACCTTTGTAAAAAGCTGCGGGGAATCCACCAAACAATTCTGTCATGGCAATATCAACTTCGCGATCGCCAAAATAAGTTGCTGGATCAAAAATCACGGGTTCTCCTGAGTTAGTACACCCAGCATTTCCACCCCATAAATCGCCATGTACTAAAGAAGGTTGCACCTGATGCGCCAATAGTTCAGGGATGGCAGCTAGTAATTTTTCTGAAGAGGGGAAATTTCCTCCCCGTCGCCTTGCCAACTGAAATTGATAACCCAGGCGATGTTTAATATAAAATTCTGCCCAGTCTGCTGCCCAAGTATTGATTTGGGGCGTAGAACCAATGGTATTGTTAATTTTCCAACCAAAACCTTTGCTACTGCTAGCTTTATGCATCGCCGCCAACTTGCGCCCCATCTCTTCCCACGAATTGCTGTTACCGCTAGCAAGTTCTAACCATTCCAGCACGATGTAGCTAGAATTCTCAGCTACACCCCAGCAAATAGGATTTGGGACGCGAATACTAGCTGTGGCTAGCATTTCCTTTAAACCCATTGCCTCAGCCTCAAACATCGCAGCTTGGGATGGTTGGTTAAGCTTGACGAAGTAGGTTATTTCACCATTGGAGATAGCATAACCTTGGTTGATGCACCCGCCACCAACCGATCGCCGTTGCTGACTCTGAAATTTTTCGCCAGTCACCTGGCTAATTTGAGCATCGATTTGAGTCCACATTGTTAAATTGGGGATGAGGGAGCAGGGGGAGCAGGGAGCAGGAAGCAGGGAGCAGGGGGAAAATTCCTCTCCTCTTTCCAACCTTCTGCCTTCTGCCTCCTGCCTTCTGCCTTCTTCACTTTACGGCTTAACGACAACTACACCATAAGCATCTGGAGAAAGATACTCTTTGGCTGCTTGCATCAAGTCAGTTGCATTTTGGCTCTGAATATGATCTGGGTAGTTAAAGGCGGGTTCTAAATCTCCCACCAAGGAATGATAGTAACCATACAACCCAGTGCGATCGCTTGGTGTTTCATTGCCAAAAATAAATCTGTTCGCTACTCGCCGCCGCACACGGGCAATTTCTGATTCTGTGACTAACTCGGTTTGGACTTTGCGAATGTGTTGAGCGATCGCATCCTCTACTTGTGCTAAATTTTCTACTGCACATTTAGCTGAAATATAAAATATCCCTTGCAGCTGATTGCTCATGTTGCTCACAGAAATTGAAGAAACCAATCCCCGTTCTTCTCTTAAATCCCTCACCAGCCTTGATGTCCGTCCGTGTCCCAAAATTCCGGCTAAAACATCCAGTCCATAGGTGCGATCTAACTGAACCATTCCTGGAACCCGCCAAACCATAATTAGCCTAGCTTGCTGGAGACTTTCATCTATAAATTCTCGACGGACAATTTCTGTAAATGGTGACTCAGGATTTAGGGGGGAGTCGTGAGTAGGAAGTGGTGAGTACTGAGTTTGATGAGCTTTTGTAAATCCTTCAGCAATGATCGCAATTAATTCTTCCACAGGCAAATTGCCCACAGCTACAGCAGTAATTGACTGGGGTTGATACCAACTAGTATGAAAATCACGCATCTGCTGGGGTTTAAGTTCGGCAATCACCGATTCTGGCCCCAATACCGCACGGCGATAAGGTAGTTCATCAAAGGCTGTCTCCATTGCTCGTCGAAATGTACGCCGTTGGGGATTATCCTCTGAACGCCTAATTTCTTCTAAAACTACTAATCGCTCACGTTCAAAAGCATCATCAGGAATACTAGCATTTGATACTACATCTATTTGTAGTGGAGCAAGCTCGGCAAAATCTTTGGGGGCAGTGGTTATATAGTAATGAGTATAGTCTTGGCTAGTAGCGGCATTGGTAACAGCACCCCGTTCTTCAATTCGACGTTCAAACTCACCGCTAGCCAGTCGTTCTGTTCCCTTAAAAATCATATGCTCTAAAAAGTGAGCCATGCCGTTAATGGCATCAGATTCTACGGCTGAACCAACTTTAATCCATAAGTTGAGGTTTACAGCTTCAACTGGCATCTGCTCCGCTATGATTGTCAAACCATTGGGCAACTGATGCAGGGTTGGGGTATTAAGACGAGGAAGTTTCCGTAGGGTTGAAGTCATTGCTACTTGCGTGAGGAGCTATGTTACTCCTTTATCTTATCCGTGACAGAAAATTATATAAAAAGACCACTAAGAGGTTTTAGTACGCAAAACCTGTCCCTCTCCGAGTCGGAAAGGGACAGACTTGAACTTTAATTCAAGACAGAGAGAGGTTCGTCGAACTAACGAGAGTAAGGGTGATTGAAGGTTTCCCAAGCAGCAATAGCCGCCTTTTGCAGGCGAAAGCTGAAGTCTACTAAGTCTTTCATCATTAAGTGCCAGTTTCTCTCAGCTTCATCCTGAATTATCGCCCAAGAGTTTTCTAGGCGAAGGCGATCGCGTTCCATCAGCTTCCTCCCTTCAATTAATTCCCGTGCTTGACGCACAACTTTCAAATAGGTTTCACGGGTGAGAGTACCTGCTGAATCAGCCTCAGCTTGAGCGCGTCTTTTTAACGCTTCAATGAGCGCTTTGGTTTCGCGCTTCACCTCATCAGTTTCACCAACCATTTCGGTTTCCACTAATTCGTCTGTTTCAGAACTGATTTCTACAATTACTATGGATTCGGTAGATTCAATTACTGTGGTTTCAAAGGATTCGATATTGTTAGCAGTCATCGTTCAAACATCCTTAATTGCAAAGCTTACTTTCGGATGAAAACTGCACCCTCTACTAATAATTATTACTCATTCGGATAGGCTTAATAAGCTGTTGTTGGCAGTTGTTGCTCTAGTTTCATCAATGCTGCAACTCGCGCCTCTGTAGCAGGGTGACTCGAGAACAAGTTACCCATAAACTGTCCAGAGATAGAATTGATAATTAATAACGGCTCATAAGCTGGATTGGCATTTAAAGGCATCTGCCTTGCTGAGGCTTCCAAGCGTTGTAATGCCCTGGCTAAGGCGCGGGGATTACCAGTTAATCTAGCTGAACCTGCATCAGCAGAGAATTCTCGTGTACGCGAAATTGCTAGCTGAATAATCGTCGCAGCCAATGGCGCAAGCATTACTGTTAATAAAACACCCAAAGGATTTGCACCTCTGTTACCATCTCGTGAACCACCGCCAAACCATAAGCTGTAACTCACCATTTGGGCTAGGAATGAGATAGCACCGGCAACAGTAGCAGCAACGGCTTGTGTAAGGGTGTCACGATTAATAATGTGGGTGAGTTCGTGGGCGATAACGCCTTCTAGTTCATCCTCTGGCAATATATTCAAAATGCCTTCAGTGACAGCCACAGCAGCGTGTTCTGGATCGCGCCCTGTAGCAAAGGCGTTAGCACCTTGGCTTGGAACAATGTAAACTTTGGGCATGGGAATGTTCGCGCGATCGCTCAATTTCTGCACCATCCGATAAAGTCCTGGTGCTTCCCTTTCACTCACAGGCTGGGCCCGGTATACTGCCAGCGCAATTTTATCTGATTGATACCACGAAAACAGGTTTGTTACTGCTGCTAAACCTATCCCTATTATCAAGCCACTAGTACCGCCTATTATCCAGTAACTAATTGCGATCAAAAGACCACTTAATGCAGCTAGCAAAGCAGCCGTTTTCACTTGATTTCCCATATTTTCGCTCTCCTGCTAATGCTGTATAAATTTTCTAGAAAACAGCATTAATTAAGCTACATCTTGATTGTATCCAGCTAAACTTAGATATATGGTACAGAAAACCTATCAGATAAGTACGGTTTTCCTACTTAAATTTTATAAATAAAAATTTAGTTGTTTTTGATACGTGCTCTTTTGATAAAATCTATATTTATAGATAATAAAAAGACATCTATCTGTAGGAGTAAATTATTTATTAAGACAGAAATTAAGGAGTTATGGGATGAAACAACTACGCAAATTTAAAACGGGGATGGCAGCAGTCATAACCAAAATATAAGTAAGCTGAATCTCAATAATTATCGGTTCTTCCGGTGCTTTTATGGTGGTTACTAAATTTTAGTAAATTTTACTAACTATATTTTAATGATATTTATCCTTAAAATATAGGCTGTATAAGCATTACAGCAGTTTCACGTATACTGAAATAATCCAAATAGCATGATTTATACTATAACACAGTAAAAATTAAGGCTTTCACACAGTGTGCCGTAG
>NZ_WBKL01000181.1:0-52921 GCF_015714705.1 Nostoc sp. NZL
CATTTGAACTGGCGACGATTTATTTTTAAGAGTACTGGCTTTTTACTCCAAGATAAATCATGAATCATCCGCCAATGATTTTGATGTATACTCTGAGTATTTTGCCCACAAGATGGGCAAGTCGAATAGTTAACGCTTTTTTCTATCGTTATAATTATTTCTTCCCCTTGAATTTCTTGAAAATCTAATACTTTCATATCGGGCAGATTCAGGATTTGCTCTACAGTAAATTTCATAGCGATACCTACGGCACACTGTGTGAAAGCCTTAATTTTTACTGTGTTATAGTATAATCATGCTATTTGGATTATTTCAGTATACGTGAAACTGCTGTAATGCTTATACAGCCTATATTTTAAGGATAAATATCATTAAAATATAGTTAGTAAAATTTACTAAAATTTAGTAACCACCATAAAAGCACCGGAAGAACCGATTTTTTAAGCATTCAAGTGCTTACTACAAACAATTCAAAAGTTTGTAGTAAGCACTTTAGTCCTCCTCCTTTGTAATTACAAATTTAAGCACTGAAGTGCTTACTACAAACAATTCAAAAGTTCGTAGTGAAGACTTTAGTACTCCTCTGTAATTACAAATTTAAGCACTGAAGTGCTTACTACAAACTCGTTTATAAAAGGCTTCTAAACCTGCGACACAAGCTTTATCATCAAATAGATGATCGTGATTTTGGCTCATTCTTTCGGCAATAGTACCTCGCCAAGTTGGGTCTAGTCCTAACTTGACAGCAATTTCAATATATTCAGTTTCGTTTTTAGATATAGTATCTGTCACTCCTAGCATTTTCAGGAAGCTGTCAGAGTGACGACCCCGCATAAATTCTCCAGGACAAGTAACAATGGGGAGATTACAAGCGATCGCTTCTAAAGTAGTATTACCACCAGACCAGGTGAAAGTATCTAGATAAACGTCTGAAAGTAAGTTAATCATTAGATAGTCCAGTCGCTCAGGAATACTGAGAAATACACAATAATCCTCGCTGTTCAAACCGATAGCAGCAAAAGCCAGCTTCAGGCGTGGCTGAAGTAGAGTACCACGCAAAAATACAAATTTAGCTTGCGGAACGCGATGAGCAATTTCTGCAAAAATAAAATCATATTGCGGTAGATACTTGAAAGGAGCTTGGCAGCATAAATATATGACTGCATCATCTGGTAGCTGAAAATCTGAGCGAGTTTTGATAACTGGTGGAATATACGGTTTAGGATAAGAAACCCCAATATTAGGCAAGCGAATTAATTTTTCTGAATAATGCTCTTGGGCATTTTCTGGTTCCATCAACTCGCTAGATAAAAAGTAATCAATTGTGGGTAAGCCAGTTGTTACCGGATGTCCCCAAGCTGTACATTGTACAGGCGCAAGCCGCAGACCTGCCATCTGCATAGTTTGCGGGTTCATCCCAATTTCGGGAAAGACTAAAATATGCAATTTATCAGCAATTATCTGTTCACTGACTGCTGATAAATTATCAGGAATATGGTGGAAAAAATCACTGTACTGTTGAAACTGTTGAGTAATTGGATCTGGCTGATTTCCTATATAGTAACAATAGATTTCAAAGCTGGAGCGATCGCAGTAACGTAACCACCCAGTTAACCAAAGCGTTCCACTATAAGAATGGAGGTAATAAGAAACGTAACCAATACGAATTTTGTTATTAGGCTGAAGCTTAGGCATAGATACAGGAACGACCCATTGTGGATAGTTAAGAGTCATAATTTCATGCACTAAGTTTCCATATTGACGTTGCAAATCTATATCATTTTGTGCTTGATATGACAGGTAAAAATTAGTGAGGCGACCTATACCTGCCAAAGCACTATTTTGTTCTTCTGTAGTTTGAAGCGATGTTTGCTGAATTAAATCTTGCAATCCTTGAGTATAGCGTTGGCGATAAAAGTTAATTTCCTCTCGATTTTCATATATTGATGGAACTGTTAAATATTTTAAGAGTTGAAAAGTATAATCATCAGGGAAACATTTAGCAGCATTGTCTGCACTGAAAATTGCTTCTTGAATACGTCCATTCTGCCGCAAATCGATGATTGATGAAAAATGTAGTCTTTCATCTGTAGGGTAAAGTTTAATTCCTTGTTGAAGAGTATTAAAATATTCATCTAGAAGGTTTAACTGTCTATAGCAATGGCTTAAGTTCCAATAAATATCTACATCACCTGATTGGATTTCTAGGAGTTTTTGATATTGTGCGATCGCTTCTTTCCATCTTCCCTCACTGAAGAATTTATTGCTCAAGCAAAAAAAAACTGTTTAGCTTGTGCTTGGCTAAAGCCTTCTATTTCGTAAGATTTCAGAGCTTCTGCTTTTCCTTGGAGCAACGCGTTTTTATCTTCATATTCTAAAATAATTCTTCCCTGAATACGAGGTAGCAAAGCTTTCCATTGAACCTCAGCCAAATTTCCTACTAAAGAAATTTCTAAACCCTCAGTAACATCTAAATCTTCCTGCACTAAAAGATTCATAACCACACTAGATAAAAACAGTTCTGCATCCTCGCTAGCAGTTTCACCAATGCTGATAAGCAGAGTAGTTTTTTTACTAATAATATTAGTTATTATTGCCTTTATTGCTCGTTCCAACTCTAAACCAATTAACTCTTCTGGTTGCGACCAATCTGGGAAAATAATTAAATTAAGCTCCTTGAGGTTTAAAGATAGAAGAGTAGCATCAATCAAGGCAGAACTTACAGTTTGCGCCATTTTTGTCCATGAGAACTTTTTCGCCTGTGCTAAACCCGCAGTAATTAAAGAGTGACGAATACTAGGCTTTTGCACCTCACAGAGTGCATTTGCCAATTCATCCACATCATCATCACTCACATATATTGCTGCATCTCCTGCTACCTCTGGAATTGAGGCATTAGGACAGGTGATAACTGGACAACCACATGCCATTGCTTCAATCACAGGCATTCCAAAACCTTCATATTTAGAAGGATAAACTAGCGCTACACCACCAGAGTAAGCTGTTGCTAACTCTTCATCACTGAGTTGCAGCATATACACTACACTACCTAATGTGTAAGCTCTAAACTCAGGTGCTAATAAACCGCCACTTCCTGTACAGATAATATCAAATCCATAGCTATTGGCAAGTTTTGAAAGAGCTTGAAAGAATAAAATACTATTCTTATACCCACTTCCAGCACCAACTAAAATAAAGTATGGTTTTGTAATACCGTATTTTAATTTAAAAGCGTTAATTTCTTCAGATTTGGCTGGTGAAAAAGTACTACTAACTCCGCAATGAGCAACAGTAATAGACTCTATAGAAATATCAGCAAAGCAGCGTGCTAAGTCATGTGCTGTATATTCTGAAATTGCTATATAAGCAGATGCATATTGAATACCCTGATGCTTCTCTCGCCACATGGGATTATCCATATCCCATCCCATCACTTCTGGAATCATGTCGTATGCCATAAATACAGAAGGCGTTGTAGTCGGCGTTGTATAGTAAGAAGAGATAAATAAATCCGTACCTTCTTCATCACATACTTGCTGTAGCATTTCCCGGTCAGCATCAGTATTATTATAGTCATAATGTGGAATGCTGCGATATCTAATACCAGGAATTTTGGGAGCCGTTCCAGCCCGGTCAAGTACAATGATATGCCTAGCAAACCCACTGTCTACCCATTCTTCTAACAAGGATTTCCAGACACGCGCAATACCAGTTTGGTAAAGTTGAAAGAATACACCATCAACTAGAATTGTTGGTGTTGCTTTCTTAATATGTGCAACTTGTTGCTGCACTTCATCTGGTTGTAAGAATCGCCAATAATTGTTGCGGAGTTCTCTTTGTGCAATTGGTACTACACCGCATGATTCAACGGTATCAACCATTGTTTCATCTCTTAGCCACGAAAAATATTCGCGTAACAGAACTGGAAATTTACTTGTTTCCTGCAAAGCTTTCCATTGTGAAACAGCATTGTTATAACCGTAGTATTGTTCTTTAAAGCGTAGTTGCTCTAGTGTTACGTAAGCAAAATGTTGAAAAACTAAACCATGTTTTTCAGTCTCTTGATGCAAAAAAGGATTTACTGCTGCAACATCCCGCCATTGACCATTTGGCAAAGGTTCTTCTAGTCTTGGTGGTTCATGTGCTACCCACACTGATCCTGGTTTATATCTCCAGGTTCGTAACCACTCTTGTCTGGGATTTTGGGCATAACAATTACGAGTACTGATAATTATTTTTTCTCCTACAAAATACCAGCACCAATAGAAAGCAGCAGTTTTATCAGGATTCTCAATAAATATCTGTCGTGCAGTCAAAATCTGCTCGACCGTCCATAACTCATCTGCATCTATTTGCCATAGTAAACATTCTTCATTTATGTTCAACAATGGCTCATTAACCATTTCCCGTTTGCCATCCCAAAACATACCATCTGGCTTACGATGAACTGTGATATTGTCGGGATATTTCTGTGTCAATTCATCCAAATATTCTGTAGTACTGTCATTGCTGCGGCCATTATCATGGATTTCATCATTTATATATCCACCCAACTTCAGACTCCATCCAGTATCATGCTTTAATTCAGCTACACCTTCAACAATGTGCCAATGCCATTTGAAAGGAAGTTGTTTGAATATATCAATGTGGTAGCGGATAAATGGTTGACCATTGAGAACTATGGTAAAAAAGTGGATTGGTAAAGAGGGAAAAGCAATATAATTTTCATAAAAAGAATTAGATTCTGTTACTTTTTCTCCAATATCTCCATTTATGTTGATACGATGGCACTCATAACCATATTCATTCAAAAGATCAAAAGTAGATTGGGCATTGCGATTTAAGCCCTCTAACATTTTTTGCGATATCTCAAATTGTATAAAATAAATATTTTTTTCTCTTAAGAGTTTAGCTGCTCCTTGTAGTACATCAATCTCTGCTCCTTCAACATCAATTTTCAAATAATCAATTTTTTGGATATTGTTGTTTTTACAAAAAGAATCAAGCGTAATTGTTTCGATAATTTCAGTATTTACAATAGGGACATATTGTCCAGACCCTTGCGGGTCTGGCATTTGTGGTTTACCAATACTATTCCATGCTGAAAAATCCTCTGAAAATTCGTTAAATGTGATTTGGCTATTATCAGAATAAACTGCTTGTTGAAATGGGTAAACATTATTACATTTTGAGTTGCTTAATCGTAATTTTAACTTATTAAAAGTACTCAACGTTGGCTCAAAAGAATATACTTTACCATAAACTCCTACTAATTTACTGAACAAGATTGAATAGTCACCAATATTTGCTCCAATATCAAAAACCATCATTCCTGCACGCACAATTTTACTAACTAGCAGTTGTTCAGATATTTCATAGGGAGAAAAATAATTATCAATCTGCTCAATTTTCTTAAATATAGAGTAACCATTACGAACAGTATTACTTTGAGCAATTAGTACATAGTTTTGATCTGCAAGTAGCCTTTGATGATTTCTATAATTTTTAAATGTCGTAATATCATCTAGACAAATAAAATTTGCTCCATATACTTCATTTAATTCAGCTTGACCAGTAAATTCTGAACCATCGATTAAAACCAAATCAAAATAATCAATATTGTTTTCATGCTTAATTGTTTGAATTCCGTTGTCAGATACTCCAGAATTATTTACATACTCAATATCTTGTCGCAGCCAACCGATTACACGCTCAAGAGGATAAATATTTAGATTAGTATGAAGACTATTATAAAAATCAATAACTTCATCTTCTGTGGAAAATTTTTGTACAGGAATAGACGACATATTGTAGCATTTGACAAAATCTTCATTTATATAATTACTTTTCAATTCAGTAAATCTATTTTTGGAGATTTCCATGCAAAACAATGTAGGCTTGTTAGGATTTTCACGAAGCCCTGTTACAAATGCTTCGGTACTTCCTTGTCCTGAAGATGAACCAATTTCTAGAACTGTTTTAATATCTTCTTCTTTAGCAATTCTTTGAATAGCTGTATAAAATTCATCATTTTTAATTTCTGCGGGAATCAAACGGTTCAGTTCAGAATCGTCAATTTTTTTATTCATATTCATATTCGTATTCTTATCTTTGATTGTTTACTCTAGCGATCGCTATTTGCCTCTTCCTTCTTAACCTGCTCTAATACAACTTTGTAATCTTGCCGTTCGGGATGCAACTTCACCAACTTCTCCAAAAGTTTTATCGCACCTTTGGCATCCTTCAATTGCAACCGCACCAAAGACAGTTTCTCTAAAGCAAGTTGGTTTTCTGGTTCCCGTTGTAAAACCAACTCGTAACCCCGCGCCTGTTGCTGTAATAGTGACTCAGGAGAAGCAGACGCAATTGCTGGCTTAGGTTGACTAGCCTGTTGGATTGCCGGAATTATTGCAAATAGCGTAGAACCAAAAAATGAGAACATCGACACTATCGTGACAATCTTTTGTCGCCGCTGAATCTGCTTTTTGCGGGTAATTAGGTATTCTTCGTCTGAACCAGCCATGCCTCACATACTTGCTGCGGTAAATACTTAGGTATCAGCAAGCCTCCCGTTATGAGGTTACCCATCTGCCCAATAGAAACTAACATCTTGACTGGAAATTTTTTACACAAAATTCAAATGCTGACTCTGAATACGAGGAAACTTTATGGTAAGCCGATGCTGCACCAACAATTTCGCTATGCGATCGCCCCCGCACCCATGCTTCACAACAAAACCCTCTCCTGCGCCTAAACAGGTCAACCCTCCAGGTCTTATTCACTGAACGAAACATTAAAATTATATAAAGATTTGCGATGATTCTACCTAATGCCAGATGTTTGCGATATTCTAAATAACGTTTAAATAAACAGGAACAGTAGACATTTCTACTCAATTTCAAATTTACCTGTCAGTCAAAAACTTTCAAACTAGCCCGTGTCTTATGGGTTCTTCAACAACCACACATATTTTTTGTGATTAAAACAAATAGAATTTTCCCAGTCGTCCTCAGTCACACTACTTAGTGCAACTTCCCAGATGACTAATTATTTTGCTCGGCGTTCACAACAGATATCTTACAAAAGGTACTGTTGCACTCCTGTGTAGAAAGGTTAAAGGTTAAGAGGAAAAAGAAGATGGCGAAAGGTTAAAGAGAAAAGGGGAAACAGAAACATCCCTTACCCCTTTATCCCTTAAGCCTTTGCCCTGAACCTTTGCCCTGACTTCTGCACAAAGTTTAAGGAGTGCTTGGTAAAATTGGAGTTTTGTGGTGGTAATTACCGTACAAAAGTGAATTTACCAGTAATTTAGTAGAGTTTGTTATGGTATAGTTAAAAAGTTAAGACTAGCTTTACCAAAATTACACCACTCTACGGCCCGGCAACAATTGCAGAATGGGAAGCAGTTTTAATTAAGTATTTACCAACCAAATCTGAATTCAATCGAGGTTATGACTCAGCAAGTGATTCACCCAATGGTGAAATTGCAGCGCAACGTGCAATCACTCATAGAATCGAATATTATCAAGCCAAGCGATAGCATCTGGAAAATCGCTTTGCTCTACGGTAATGAATGGCAGCACTGGAAACAAGAGCTGCTAGACTTTGGCTTTAGTATGCAAGACCCAGTTAGCGAATTGCTAGCTGTAGAAACTTGGGATGAGGAATAGGGAATAGGGATTTTCAATATTCCCTTCTCCCCAGTACAGGCGCGATTAATCGCGTCTCTCCTATACTTTGCAAGCAGCTAACGCCGCAGCTAATTCCTTTGCAGTTTGATAGCGATCGCGTGGCAATGGTTCTGTAACGCGATCAATCACATCTCTTAATTGGGAACTAATGGTGGGAACTTTTGCCACATCAAACCTGAAGTTTCGCCCCCGTTGGCGGTAATACTTGAAAGGGTTTTCGCCTGTGAGCAGAAAAATCAGCGTTGGCCCAATTGCATACAAATCAGATTGAGTCAAAGGTTGTCCTCGTTCTTGTTCAGGAGCGCAGTAACCTTCTGCACCAATCCGAGTACCGGGCGCTGTGCCAATTTCCTTAACTGCGCCAAAATCTAGCACTACTATGCGATTTCCTGAACTTCGCACCATCAAGTTGGCGGGTTTAATGTCGCGGTGAATCAGTGGAGGCTCTTGGCTATGAAGATATTCTAAAATATCGCAGGTTTGGATCATCCAAGCGATCGCTTGGCTTGGCGTAACTGGCCCAGTAGTATAGACACGTTTCTCTAAATCTTGTCCGTGGATTAATTCCATTGCCAAGTATTTTTTTCCGTCTTCTACAAAGAAGTCGTAATACTTGGGAATTCCAGGATGGTTAAGGGATTTGAGAGTATACGCCTCACGCTCAAATAATTCTTGAGCTTTAGCAATTCTTACCATATCAGCATTCATTTGCTTCAACACCAGCAGTTGTGGGATACTCCCAATCTGACCAGTACCATCCCAAGCGAGATAAGTAGTACCCATACCTCCTTGTCCGAGAGTTCGCAACACCTGATAATGGCGAATTTTTTGTTGCACTGAGAGAGGTTGACCGCAGTGGATGCAAAACAGATTGTTTGGGGAGTTGCCTTCATGCGTGCAAGTGTATCTACCTTGGGCTGAGTAGAGTGTTGCAGCGGCGTTTTCTTCTGTTTCTTGCATTTGTTGCGATCGCACACCAGTTTCTAATACTGTTACCTCCTGAATTTGGAATTGCAGTATTGGGCCTCCCTGTGCCAGTTGCAAAAGGGAATTATCTGGTAACGGACTCTGAATCACAAGGACACCGTTGAGGAAAGTCCCATTAGTACCCTGACTAATCAGCCGCCAACTACCGCCATTGCCGGCAGAATCGACTTGTCTCAGTTCTAAATGATGCCGCGAAACTAAACTATCAGTTAAAACAACGTGATTATCTGCCGCTCGACCAATCCGAATTATGGAAGAGTTCTCAAAGCACCACTGCTGGAGGGGCGTTTTCTGTTGCGGTTCTAACAGAGTCAGACTAACCACAATACAACCTACAAGGTAAAAGGATCAGGGATTGGGCATTGGGCATTAAGCATTGGGCATTAAACTTATCCGTAAATTAGGTTTTAACCCTTGATTTATAAGGTTTTGAGGTTAATTCGCTGATATGTGTATTGGGAATTGGTGATTGTTCTTTCTTCTTATTACCCATGCCTCATGCCCTATTCCCTATGCCAATTTATTTCTAACTTTCTAGATTTGGGCGTACTTTTGCCCGAATTAGTATACCAGTAATGTTGTCATGACCATTGTGTTGGTTCGCTAAATCAATTAACTCTGTAACACCCCGTTCTAAGTTAACGCCAGAACTAAGTAACGGTTCTAAGTGAGTCTGCCAATGAGTTTCTAGTAAATCATTATCTGATAGACCGTCTGATGCCAACAGCAGAAGGGTATCTTCATTGATCTCTAAAAAGCCTACATCGGGATTAATCGAGTTTTCATCACGAGGCCCCAAGGCTTGGGTGAGTTGGTAGGCATCTGGGCGGGCATAAGCTATGCTTGCTTCTACTCCTCGGTTAATTTCCCGTTGTCCAACTTCGTGATCTACTGTGACTTGTTCTAGTCCTCGCTTACGCGTCAAGCGATAGAGACGGCTATCTCCTACATGAGCAACTGCTGCTTGGGTATCTTGAATTAAAAGCATTACCAGAGTTGTACCCATGCGCCCCACTCCAGAACGGGCATCTTGTTGATTAAGCTTGTAAATCGCCTCATTAGCTAAATACACTGCCTCACGAATGCTATCTTCTGTTGGCAGCTGGTTGGCAGTCCAGTGTTCTTGAAAGTATTGCCTTAGGGTGTTGACTGCTAACTCACTGGCTATCTCGCCGCCAGCGTGTCCACCCATACCATCACAGAGAATATACAAACCATGCCCTTGCAAGACTCGACTTTTGGGGAACTCCAGCTTTTGAATTTTGGTTTCAATGCCAAAGTAGTCTTCGTTATGATGACGTTGACGCCCCACATCTGTGCGTCCTGCATCTTCCAAGCTACTTAACTGCATCGCCAGCACAACAGTTGGCATATCATCAGTTTTGCTAATGATATCTTCTGGCTCATCTGATTGCGGGATAGTGGACACAGCAGTATTTTTCTCCTTTATTGGGGGCAAAGTTGCGGTTCCTAGTGCTTCGAGTTCAACAGAGATTTCCTCCAAACGCGATCGCAATTGTGCGATCGTCTGAATCTTACCTACATCTAAATCCCCCAACATCTGAACTACAGAGCCAAATTGAGTGCGTTGAGACTGCCTAAATAGCGCTTGCCAAACCCGCCCCAAAGCTTGAATGGTTAACGGTTGCTCTGGAATCGCAGATGTTTGAACTTGGGCATCTTCTGGCGACTCGGTGGTGGGTTGAGAATTCGATGATTCCACATACAACCTTTGTAGCGCTAGCGTTTGGTCTTCATCCAATCGCAAATTAGATAAATCTAAAAGGCTTTGACGACAATTTACTGGTTCCAATAATGCCCAAAGTTGGGTCATTTGATAACACCAGTGTAAAATTTTTAACGAACTCGTTGTTTCTTCTTGCCACAAGTCGAGTAAAGGCTGCCAATGTGAGCGGTCTTCAATTATGACTATCTGCACATCCCCCTGCTGCCATGCATCGTGAATCGGCGGTATCCCCCGCTGACCTTGGGATTGTAAGGCAATATAAACCTTAGCAAGGTGAGGAATTCCATTTGCTTCCACTGATGGCGTTAGCAAATCTGGTTGCTGACTTGCTAGCACTGCCTCAATGGGTGATATTTGATACGGCTGAGAGTCTAGAACTCTCACACCTACATCAGTAATGATTGCAGTTTCAGTTTTGGCAGGTAGCGGATCTAACAATTGATACCGCTCTTGGGAGTCTAAATAGGAGCCTAATGCAATCTGAGAACTAGGGGATAGAGGAGATGAGGAGGATATTGCTCCTTCATCTCCCTCATCTTTCTGTACTCCCAAACCTTCTCCAGTCGTTTCCTTAGCAATAATTGCCCAAAACACTGTTCCACATTCCGTGCCACAGTTATGACAACGTAGTGCATTCACAGGTACATCATCAGTACTGCATTCAGGACAAACCTTGTGAGTCAGGGACGTGCCACAGCTTTGGCAGAATTTGTTGCTATTGGGGTTTTCAAATTTACACTGAGGGCAAATCAGCATAGTGGAAGTTCCTTTATTCCCGTTCCAAGGTGCTTCTAGCCACTAAGATCCAAGGTGCCGCAATTGGCTGTCCCTGACTACAGTAGACCTAGAAAAGATTGTAGTTGATCAATGAATTTTGGTGGCAGTATTAATTGTGACGCATATTAGATAAATATTTAATATATTGGCAGCCAATTCCTTATAAATGGGGCATGAGGAAGATGAGGGAGCAGGGGAAGAAGAAGTATTGAAGATTGACTAATGTCCCAGACCAAGAGTCTGGCAATTGCGGTGGGTCAGCGTTAAACCATTTTTGATAAATTTGCTTGTAAGTGCTATTGGATAACAAAGTCGCTATATCTTTGTTAATTGCATCCAGATGGGGAGAGTCTTGAGGTGTAGCAATGCCGTAGTATTCTTCAGTAAGCAGGTCGGCAACAACTCTGATGCCTTTGAGTTTGCCATTTTTAATCGCATACAAAGTAGCGAAAGCATTGCTAACTACACCATCAACATTTTTCACTCTAGTAATTCCGTTCTATCAGTCAATATTCACGATACTTGTCATGATGTTATAAGAAAGAATACATATGTCAGCAGCCACAATCCATCATGAATTCTAGGCGATTAACGAAATTTTAAGACCGCCACTCTCTTGAAAAGTCGAGATCACGGGAAGTTTCCGATCTGACTTTTTGCCAATTGCCTTCTTGTGTGTTCTGTATTCTGACTTCCAATTTTGAACTATTTATGGTTTCTACAACCCCTGCTTACCGAATTACTGATTTGTTCGCCGAACGAGCAAAAAACCTCGCACCACCAACCTACGGTACAGAGTTAACCAAAATCGCCACTGTCAGTTTTGCCTACGGTCTGGCTGACCCAATTCTCTTTCCTCATGCTGACTTGGCGGCTGCAAGCGCCGCAGTGCTGGCAGAAGAGGCTCCGATCGCCCTAAATTACGGTCCGCCCTCAGATCAACTTTATGAGCAAATTATCCTCCGCTTGCAGGCTAAAGGAATCGCTACCGATCGCGATCGCCTAATCATTGGCTACGGTTCTGGTCAGATTTTGGGCTTGCTACCAGATGTGTTTATCGAACCTGGTGATGTGGTAATTGTGGAAGGCCCAACTTTCCTGGGAGTAGTTGTTAGATTTGTCCACGCTGGCGCACGCGTAATTACTATTCCTGTGGATGAGTTGGGGATGGATGTAGATGCCCTAGAAGTAACATTAAGCGACTTGAAAAAACAGGGTATCCGACCCCGGTTTATTTACACCATCCCGACCTTTCACAATCCCACAGGCGCTACTATGCCGTTATTTCGCCGCCAAAAACTGGTAGCATTAGCAGCTGAGTATGGCGTATTGGTGGTGGAAGATGATGCTTATAGCGATTTGCGCTTCCAAGGAGAAACTGTGCCTTCCCTGGCAACCCTCGACCAAGAAGGGTGGGTATTATATGTAAGTACCTTCTCGAAAATTATTGCGCCTGGTATAAGGTTGGGATGGGCTTGTGGCGATCCAGCGATTATTGAGCGGCTAGCAATGTGCAAAAGCGAGGGGCCTGTGGGGCCATTTGTCAGTCATGTGGTCGCCCGCTACTGTGCCACAGGCAAATTAGAGAATCACATTCAAGAGCTAATTGCCTGCTACAAGCATAAGTGTAATTTGTTGTTAGAGGCGATCGCTCACGAGTTTCCAAGTGATATAGTTGCTTTGCGTCCCGATGGCGGCTTCTTCGTTTGGTGTAAATTGCCGTCAGATATCAGCGCCAAAGCACTCCTAATGGCTGCTAGCGAACACGGCATCAGTTTTCTGCCAGGGACTCGTTGCTACGCCAATGGACAGGGCGATGATGCCATCAGATTAGCTTTTAGCTTTCAGCCAACACAGAAGATTGTTGAGGGAATCGCTACATTAGGAGCAGTGGTGCACGGATTGCGGTAATTCGTAATTCGTAATGACGCTCGCGGACTCGCTACCGCTACGCTAACGTAATTCGTAATTGGTACATCGTTTCCAGTCTCAGACTGGGAATGCTCTTTGGGAGGCTCCCGCCTCCCATCTCAGTGGCGCAAAACAATGAAGACCATTTCCTTCTTTGGCCAGGAAACGAGATTTTGATTTTCAATAAATTTTGTAAATCTTTAAAAAGTTTGTTCTAATCGTTGAAAATCGCGCTGCACTTCGTACCAGAGACTTTTATTATGGGGGTCTGTTTTTAGAGCTTTTTTGAGATAAATTCTGGCTTTGAGGTGTTGATTTTCGGAGATTAGCGCCCGTCCCCAAATTTGATAAGCGATCGCTAGCCATTGGCGAACTTCTGCATCTGTTGACAAACGATCTGCTAAAGCTTCCGCCAGGGCGATCGCTTGCGGAAATCGTCTTTCTTGCAAAAACCGCTGCAATTGCTCATAAGTCTTCCACTTCAGCCGTTCTTCTATTTCCAACAGATTAGGTGGCTTTGGTTTTCCTGGTTGTTGGCTTGTCGCCGTTGCTACTGGTGTTTTCTGCCTATGCGTTGCCTTAGCCTCATCACGCCCACCAGATGTTGACACCTGACTTGAATGTGCAGCTGTTTCCTCTGGCAGTACTACCGTCAGCAGGAGTTTGTAAGCCTCTGTCAAGGCAATAAACTTATCTTTGGCTTTGTTGTCATCTGGGTTGATATCGGGATGATATTGCTGCGCCAATCGTCGGTAAGACGCTTTGATGTCAGCAAAAGAAGCTCCCGATCTTAAACCTAGTAAACGGTAGCAATCTCCAAGATCCATCTTGAGCTATGAGCTATCGAATATCCAGTGAGAGGCTATTAGCTATGAGCTTTAAGCCTGAACTATTAATAATAAGGGCTAATTTGGTATTTTCAAGTTCAATCTTGACAGTTTGATGAGGGGAGAGACGCGATTAATCGCGTCTGTACTAGGGAGTTAGGAGTTATAATTCGTTCCCTGCTTCCCCTGCTCCCTCACCTCTCTATTCCCTACTCCCCTGCTACTATAGAGGTTCGTTCTTCAATCACACGGTCAATTAAACCGTATTCTTTTGCTTCTTCGGCAGACATGAAAAAGTCACGATCCATATCTTTTTCAATCTTTTGTATGGTCTGACCGGTTTTATCGGCATAAATGCCATTGAGCTGGTGACGAATCCGCAGAATCTCTCTAGCTTCAATTTCGATATCGGTAGCTTGTCCACGGGTGCCACCTGATGGCTGGTGAATCATAATCCGTGAGTGAGGCAATGCTAGCCGTTTGCCCTTAGTGCCAGCTGCCAGCAGGAAAGACCCCATTGAGGCAGCTAAACCTACGCAAATAGTCACTACATCTGATTTGATATGTTGCATGGTGTCAAAAATAGCCATGCCAGAAGTGACCATCCCACCTGGGGAATTGATGTATAAATAAATATCTTTACCTGGATCATCTGAGTCCAGATACAGCATTACAGCAATAATTTGATTGGCAATTTCATCATCAATATCTCGCCCTAAGAATATAATTCGTTCCCGGTAAAGGCGATCGTAGATGCTAATCCAATCTGTATATTGTCCTCCGGGCATCCGGTAAGGAACTTTAGGAACGCCTATAGGCATAATTTACTCCGTTCTTAATAATTTGCGGACGGTGGGAGAGTTAGGAGTTAGGAATTAGGAGTTCTCAATAACTTATAACTCCGAACTCCGAACTCATAACTAAGTTAAAGGACACTGGCAGGGAGTGGGGGATTTGCGAGTTCTTCTTTCTCAAAAACTCGGTCAATCAGTCCGTATTCCTTTGCTTCGTAAGGTGTTAAATATAACAACCGATCCATGTCTTTAGTAATTTTTTCTGGAGCCTGTCCAGTGGTGCGATGTAAGATATCAACTAACGCCCCTTTATTTACCAAAACTTCCCTAGCGCGAATTTGAATATCCGTTGCTTGACCTTGGGCGTAGCTCTTGGGCTGATGCAGGATAATCGAGGAGTGAGGCAAACTAGCGCGGCAACCTTTTGTACCAGCACTGAGAAGCATCGCTGCCATACCCATCGCGGAACCGACGCAGATGGTGTGGATCGGAGGCTTGATATATTTCATGGTGTCATAGATGGCGAAGGCTTCGGTTTCAAAGCCAATGGGTTCGCCACTGTAACCGGAAGTGCCGGTGGAGTTGATATAGATTTTAATCGGTTTTTCGGGGTCGTCGGATTGCAAAAACAGCAACTCGGCTACGATTAACTCCGTAACAGCAGGCACCAGTGGCATCCCAATATAGACAATTCGCTCCTTCAATAAGAGGGAAGGTAAATCTGGCGGTGGTGTCCGGTAAAAGTTATCGCCGTAATATGGGGCTTGAACAGCCTTGATTGGGGAAATGTCCATAGCAACTGATCGCCTGAAACTATGCCGTTAACTGTAATACATCCTAGCGCGATGCTCGCCTCCCTCAAGGTGCGGATTTCTCCCTAATTCTTCAGGCGGCTTTGCATCTGCCACTGCTTGGCTTCTAAGATATTCTGATTATATTAATGTATTTATGTTGGATAGGTTTTCCGTAGAGCTAAAGTGGTGCTTTGAAGTTATTTATTAATATGTATATCCTGAATAAGGACTTTGATTTATGAAGGTTAGCTTACAGCCTGCCTTGAATGATGGTAATTTGGACGCAAATCAACTGAACAGTCAACGTCAGTTGGGAATTTCGATTTCGGCGATCGCAGAGACTCAAGACCGGAATGTGCCCCTGAATTTATGCTTAATTCTCGATCATAGTGGTTCTATGAACGGGCGATCGCTAGAAACGGTCAAAAAAGCAGCGAATCGTCTGGTAGATAGACTTAATCCTGGCGATCGCCTCAGTGTGGTAGTTTTCGATCACCGTGCCAAAGTCTTAGTACCCAGTCAAAGTATCGAAGATCCAGAGAAAATCAAAAATCAAATTAGTCGCCTAGCTGCTGATGGTGGAACTGCGATTGATGAAGGGCTGCGCTTGGGGATTGAGGAGTTGGCGAAGGGCAAAAAAGATACTGTTTCCCAAGCCTTCCTACTAACCGACGGGGAAAATGAACACGGTGATAACAATCGCTGTTTGAAATTCGCCCAATTGGCTGCTAGCTATAATTTGACTTTGAACACTTTGGGATTTGGTGACAACTGGAACCAAGATGTTTTAGAAAAAATTGCCGATGCCGGCTTAGGTACTTTATCTTATATTCAAAAACCCGAACAGGCAGTGGATGAGTTTAATCGCCTGTTCAGCCGCATTCAAACAGTGGGATTGACTAATGCTTATCTGTTATTCTCCCTAATGCCCCATGTCCGGCTAGCGGAACTCAAACCGATTGCTCAAGTTTCCCCAGACACAATTGAGTTACCACTGCAACAAGAAGCTGATGGACGTTTCGCTGTGCGGTTGGGAGATTTAATGAAAGATGCAGAACGGGTAATCTTAGCTAATATTTATTTGGGACAATTGCCAACAGGTGAACAAGCGATCGCTAATGTGCAAGTCCGCTACGATGATCCAGCCGCCAATAAGGTAGGTTTAGTTACACCAAATGTCCCAGTTTATGCCCATGTAGTGAAAAATTACCAAGCAGATCCAAATCCCCAGGTGCAACAGTCGATTTTGGCATTAGCGAAGTATCGCCAAACCCAGTTAGCCGAAACGAAATTACAACAGGGCGATCGCACGGGTGCAGCGACAATGCTACAAACGGCTGCTAAAACTGCGCTGCAAATGGGAGACACTGGTGCAGCGACGGTGTTGCAAACTTCTGCCACCCAGTTACAATCTGGTGGAGATTTATCCGAAAGCGATCGCAAGAAAACCAGAATTGTCTCCAAAACAGTTTTGCAAGATACTCCTCCTCAATGAAAGTTAAATTGCTATCGGCGTTAAATGACAATAATGTTGATGTGGCTCAAGCAAGTAGCCAACGTCAACTAGCAATAACGATTTTTGCGATCGCTGGTGAGTCTGACCAAAATCTCCCCCTTAATCTCTGCTTGATTTTGGATAGAAGTGGTTCCATGCATGGACAACCAATTAAAACGGTGATCCAGGCGGTGGAAGGATTAATTGATCGGTTGAAAGTAGGCGATCGCATCTCAGTTGTGGCTTTTTCCGGCACTGCGGAAGTCATTATCCCTAACCAAGCGATTGAAGACCCCGAAAGCATCAAATCTCAAATAAAAAGCAAACTGACTGCTAGCGGTGGCACTGCGATCGCTGATGGTTTGGAATTGGGAATTACAGAACTGATGAAGGGTACAAGAGGCGCTGTTTCCCAGGCGTTTCTGCTGACGGATGGGCATGGTGAAAGCGGTTTGCGAATTTGGAAATGGGATATTGGGCGAGATGACAACAAACGTTGTCTTCAACTCGCGCAAAAGGCTGCCAAACTGAACCTAACTATCAATACTTTCGGATTTGGCAATAGCTGGAATCAGGATTTGCTAGAAAAAATTGCCGATGTCGGTGGTGGGACTCTAGCCCATATTGAACGTCCTGAACAAGCTGTAGATCAATTTAGCCGATTGTTTGGGCGGATTCAGTCTATTGGGTTAACTAATGCTTACTTACTATTATCTTTAGTGCCCAATGTCCGACTAGCAGAATTGAAACCCATTGCCCAAGTTGCCCCAGACACAATCGAGTTACCAGTAGAACCCGAAGCTGATGGTAGCTTTGCTGTCCGTTTGGGAGATTTGATGCAGGATGTAGAACGGGTAGTTTTGGCAAACATTTATCTGGGACAATTGCCAGAAGGTAAACAAACTATCGGGCATCTACAAATTCGTTATGATGACCCGTTGGTTAACGAAGAAGGTTTACTTTCGCCCCTCGTGCCAGTGTATGCAGATGTAGTGCAAGCCTATCAACCTACGTCCAATCCGCAGGTACAACAATCTATTTTAGCATTAGCGAAGTATCGCCAAACCCAGTTAGCCGAGGCGAAATTGCAACAAGGTGATCGCACTGGTGCAGCAACGATGTTGCAAACAGCTGCCAAAACAGCTTTACAAATAGGAGATAAAGGTGCAGCGACAGTGTTGCAAACTTCCGCTACTCGCCTGCAAGCTGGAGAAGAACTTTCCGAAGCAGACCTCAAGAAAACTAGGATTGTATCAAAGACTGTTTTACAGGAATAGTAAAAATTCTGCGTTGCTGATTAGCGGTATGAAAGTTTCGGGACAAAGTGCAAAGCGAGAAAAAATATTTTATTCCTCAATTGAGCAACAAAGTAGTCGCATATTCCTAACTTATTGATTAACAACCAGCGAAGAGTTTGACTTATGCTGATCCAGAAGATTGTCCAAGAATTGAAAGACATCCCTGAAGACAAACTAGCAGAAATTTATGACCTAATTCACTACTTTCGGCTAGGTTTAAGTCAAGAACGTACACAACCTCTTGCGGTGAGCGAAGTCGAACCGCGCACCCCTGGTTTATTGAAAGGACAACTTGGTGATGCTTTCTTTGAACCACTACCAGAAGATGAACTCCAGCAATGGTAATGAGCTACCTCATCGACTAATCTTCTTACTGCTAAAGCAACACAAGCTTTTAACCTAATTCCGTGGGTTTAAGTCCTCGGTTCCATAATCGGTAAGTTTTGTGTTGGGGTTAAATCCCCATTACAAAACTTAATTACGAATTACGGATTATTTTAAGGATGCTGAGAAGATTATGTGATTATTAGATAAATTTACTAATAGTCAAAAATTATAGAGATATTAATATTCGATTAGCTTTTCTCAGATCAGTATAGTTATTGACTGAAGTGGATAAGGGCTGCGCGGATAGCGATGAACCATACCGCAAGCGTGGCAAATAGGTAGAGGTAGAACCGAAGGATGATGAGATTGAATGTGCAATGGACAGCGCTATGCAATGCGCGAAACACAACGAAGATCCATGCCGCATTCACATACACCGAATCCACCTGATTCGTGACAAAAAGATATAGCACAAGCGCATAGAAGAGTACCGGAATCTCAAACAGATTCTTTAGGTGATCTGATGGATTGGATACGTTTGCTGGCGAGAGTTGCGCCAGTGTGCCAGGTACAGCAAGGTCTTTGGAGTTGATCTTTGTACTGATGATGAAACTGATACGACGGATGTACATATACACCCAGACTAGGAGTGTTAGAAACACTGTCGCAAAGAAGGGGCTGAAGATTGCATCTTGCGTCATTTCCACTTCTCAAACTTGCTCTACGTAAGTCAGCGTTTTTAAGGCTAGTGCGATCAAGGTTTGCATTTTCAAGATTAGCACTTTGAAGATTAGCTTTTCTCAGATCAGCAAACCGTAAATTAATGCCTGCTGCTCTAGCTGCCTCAAGATTAGCATTTTATAGTAACGCGATCGCTTTTCTTTCGGCTCAACGATATACCAAAAGGAATGCGGAAATTACTTAAATAAACAAGCAAACTGGGATTTGAGAAAGCAATATCTCCTTTTGCTTGCGGAAAACACTAAAATGAGAAAGCAATATCTCCTTTTGTTTGCGGAAAACACCAAAATGAGAAAGCAATATCTCCTTTTGCTTGCGGAAAACACCAAAATGAGAAAGCAAACTGGGGTTTGAGAAAGTCAAACGCCATTTTGAGTAAGCAATATGGCTTTTTGCTTATTAAATATGAAGTTTTGAGAAAGTAATATGCCTTTTTGCTGATTGAATATAAATTTAAGTTAAATATGCGAAAGTTTAGACACCCGGCAACAACGGGAAACGATGGTGTCGATACCTGCATCACGTAGCAATGCTGCCGCAGAGAGTAGTAATCACTAATGGGGCAACAATTTCATAGCGGTTATACCAATTTGAAAAAAGAATGCGACAGATAGACCATTTGTAGAGGCGCGATTCATCGCGTCTTTACCCAAGGATGTGTTGCGATCATTAATTGAATTGGTATTAGGTAGTTCAATGATGCGATCGCCCAAGTAGGACGATGCAAAAATTAAGGCTTGTTGAATATCTTCAAAATAGCTGTTTCGCCCTCACGTCCATTGAATTGTTAGCCCACCGTTCGGTTTTACCACGCCGTTTTTGCTTACGCTCAACGCGGCAAAACAAAAAGCGAGCAACTTTGTATTAGTCCTTTGCACCAATAAACCTGTCCAATTCTTATTGCCCTAAATTGCTGCGAAGCTTGGCAATGTCACGATGCGGGGGAATACCAAATAGTTTTTTATATTCCCGGCTGAAATAAGACGGATCATCGTAACCTACGCGAAAGCTGGCGATCGCCACGTCCATGTTTTCGCCGAGCATCAGACGGCGCGCTTCCTGAAGCCGTATTTGTTTCTGGAACTGCAAAGGACTCATCGCCGTAACGGACTTAAAATGTTGGTGAAAGCTTGACACGCTCATGCCGAGTTCGCGGGCTGTATCTTCGATTTTCATCGGCCGATCAATGTTCTCGCGGATTTGCTTGACCACCCTGGAGATGCGCTGCGCGTCGCCTTCGGTAGTGATAAGCTGACTGAGCCGTGCGCTCTGTTTTCCCTTTAAAAGCCTGTAGATGATCTCGCGGATGATGAGCGGCGCGAGAAACTTCATTTCGTCCGGCGTGTCAAATAGTTTCACCAGTTTGACGACCGCTTCCAGCAAATCGGCATCAACCGGGCTGACATCCATCGCCTTGACTCCGGTGCCGCTTTTTTTATTAGTTTCGATGCCAGATTCAATCATCACCGCAGCCACAAGTGCCGGATCGAGGTCTATCCGAAGATTCAAATAAGGTTTTTCCTCGGACGCTTCGACGACATTACTCATAATTGGCAAATCAAGCGTCGAGATTAAGTAATGACCGGAATCATAGTGAAATAATTCATCGTTCAAAAGCACATCCTTGCTGCCCTGCGCGATGACGCAGAAGGCGGGCTTTAATACGGATACCTGGCTCTCAGTCGGTTTCGATGATTGATATATGAAAATACCCGGAAACACTTCCAAAAGGCTGTTTTCGGGAGCGAGACGAATCATTCTTTCGATCAGCTCTTCCCGATTGATCTGCATCTTTCGCTTTTCAAATTCTGCTTCCTTTTGGTTCATAAATTTATATTAAACATTTTGTTTCTGTTCAGCACGTTGCACGGCAATTTTTTGGAGAATTGTCCGGTTTTTTTCAATGAACGTCCTAACGCTATCCGTTTTTACACCCGCATAATTGAACTCATAGAGCAAACGGTAGAAACGCTGCTGATAAAACCAGATTAATATTTGGAGAAATTTAAGATTAATAGAGCAACAATTTCAATGCGTAAATCTCACAATGAAAAGGGGAGAAATTATATGAAATATATATTAATTTTACCGATGATGGCTCTTATGATAAGCGGACAGGCTTACACACAAACAGAACAAAAAGGACAATCAAAAAAAACAAAAGAAATGGAACAAATAACACCAAAGGGATATACAACTTTTAAGGTAAGCGACAACGTTACGATGTATAAGGTTACTTTTAAAAACCAATACAAAATGAATGTTGCGGGACATCTATTTATTCCCAAGAATTTAGATCAGAGTAAAAAACATTCAGCGATCATTGTTGGGCATCCTATGGGAGCTGTAAAAGAACAAAGTGCCAACGTGTATGCTGCAAATATGGCTGAACGAGGGTTTGTGACATTATCTCTTGACTTGTCTTTCTGGGGTGAGAGTGAGGGCGAACCACGCAACGCTGTTGCGCCTGATATTTATTCTGAAGATTTCAGTGCAGCAGTTGACTTTCTTGGCACCCGTCCATTTGTTGACAGAAACCGAATCGGAATAATTGGAATTTGTGGTAGCGGAAGCTTTGTTATCAGTGCCGCTAAGATTGATCCGCGAATGAAAGCGATCGCAACTGTCAGCATGTACGATATGGGAGCAGCCAACCGAAATGCACTTAACCATTCGCTGACCCTTGAGCAGAGAAAGAAAATCCAAGAGGAGGCTGCAAAGCAACGTTATGTAGAGTTTACCGATGGTGAAACCAAATACACCAGTGGGACTGTACATAAGTTAGATGAAAACACACACCCTATCCAGCGTGAGTTTTATGATTTCTACCGTACACCGAGAGGTGAATACACGCCTAAAGGAGGATCACCAGAACTCACAACGCACCCGACCTTAAGCAGTAACGTTAAGTTTATGAATTTTTATCCGTTTAATGACATAGAAACGATTTCCCCTCGTCCTATGCTTTTCATCACGGGTGATAAGGCTCACTCAAGAGAGTTTAGTGAGGATGCCTACAAACGTGCAGCCGAACCCAAAGAATTGTATATCATTCCAAAAGCAGGACACGTTGATTTATATGACAGAGTTGAGTTAATTCCCTTTGATAAACTCGCGTCTTTTTTTACCGAACATTTAAAGTAACGTGAGTTTCAGATAAGAACCGAAGAGTTATGAAGAAACCGTCGTTCGAGATACAACGACGGTTTCTTTTCAAGTAATTTCAACAATAATTGAAACAAATCTTTGTCACGGTGATTGAATTCGTATTCGCACTCGAATGAGTGCGAATAAAAGTTCTGTTAAAGATTGACTCTCGATTTTTAAGAAGCGGTCTAACTATTTATTATACGGAAAGTTTCTATATAATCTTTTTCTAAATCCTAATATATCAATCATAACAACTACCTTCTGTCTGAAATATACGGAAAATTTCTTTTTTACGTTCCCATTGAGATATTATCCAGAATTGTTCCGTATAATTCTAGAGAACTCTTGCAAAAGTGTTTTGTGGTTGGGTTTCCACCTACGTACACTTTCTTAATAATTGTACTAAAAAAAAGCAAAACTCCAATGAAAACCACTGGTATTCATCATGTAGCTGTTATTTGTTCTGACTACGATCGCTCCAAAAAATTTTATGTAGAAGTTTTAGGCTTTTCGATTATTCAAGAGACTTTTCGCGCCGCAAGAAATTCTTATAAATTAGATTTAAAAGTTGCAGAAAATACTCAAATCGAACTATTCTCTTTCCCCAATCCTCCAGAAAGACCTAGTAAACCAGAGTCTTGTGGTTTAAGACATCTTGCTTTTAAAGTTGATGATGTAGAGGAAACTGTTATTTATTTAAAATCAAAAGGGTTAGAGGTAGAAAATATCAGAGTTGATGAAATTACAGGTAAGAAATTTACTTTCTTTAAAGATCCAGATAATTTACCATTAGAGATTTATGAAAATTAGAATATATAGATGTGGTCAGATATTATGCGCGAGTCAGTGATTTATCAAGATATTTTAGACGAAGGCAAAGCTGAAGGGAAGGCTGAAGGCAAAGCTGAAGCTTTACTTGAAGTGGCAAGAAATCTATTTAATACTGGTATGCCATTAGAACAGATTGCCAGAGTCACAGGGTTATCTATTGATCAGTTACAGAATTTACAAGCAAATGAATCTCGTGAGTCTAATCAATAAATAATCGGTGCAGTCAACCTGCACCGATTACTAAGTGTCACTCGAATTGAACATCCCATTGTTTCACGCCAATGCTGAAGCTTGGGGTTTGGCAAAAATCATCCGTCCTGCGGTGGTTTGCAAAGCACTAGTGACTACTACTCGCAGTTCACCACCCACATAACTGCTACCTTCTTCAACGACTACCATTGTGCCGTCGTCTAGATAGCCAATGCCTTGACTCGGTTCTTTGCCTTCCTTGAGAATTTTCAAATCCAAGTTGTCGCCAGGTAAATAACTGGGACGGACGGCATTTACTAAATCATTCACATTCAAAACAGGTACTTTCTGAACGCTGGCGACTTTAGACAAGTTGTAGTCGTTGGTTAACAGTGTACCGCTGATTTCTTGGGCAAAGCGCACCAACTTGGCATCTACTGTGGGAATATCTTCGTAATCAATTGCATTAATCACGATGCGATCGGGATATTCTTCTTTAATACGGTTGAGAATTTCTAGTCCTCGTCTTCCCCGCACCCGCTTTTGGTCTTTGCTAGCATCCGCTACTTGTTGGAGTTCTTGCAAGACAAACTGTGGTACAAGAATTTGTCCTTCCAGAAACCCTGTTTCTAGTAAGGCTTCAATGCGACCATCAATAATGCAGCTAGTATCTAAAACTTTAGTATTAGCTGGTTTTAGCGTCCCTTCCACTACCATCGATTCGACGGTGTTGGGATTAATGAAGCGCAATAAACCTCGCCCGTGAGTGTCTGCCAAATTCATGCCAGTAACGGAGAGGATAATACTGCCGACAACTGCCACTAGTGGCTTAATAAATCCAAAATCCGCCGGTATAGGTAGTAAAAATAGTGGGGCTAGCATGAGGTTAGCTAGCAATAGCCCAATCACTAAGCCAATGGCACGAGTTAAGATCACTTCCAGAGGCATTTCTTTGACTTGTGATTCTAGACGACGATACGTCGTCTGGAAACTCAGCCCGATCGCACCACCAATAATAGCGGCAAAGACGGCAACAACTAAGCGTAAAGCTTCAAGATTTGTTACCTGATCGAGAGTGCCATTGGGTAGTAGTTCAATGCTGTAGAACCCTATTCCCGACGCTGCCAAGATAAATGAGAAAATAATAATGGCGTCAAGCATGGTTGTCTTGTTTTCCTGCAACTGTGGTAACCGATAAAGTTAAGTATTTTTTATTTCATCGGTAAGATAGACTCATCAATATTGACTTACACTAAGGGTTTAGTAGGGCAATATCTGCAATTATTATAACCAAAGGCTTTTATCTTAATATTTTTCATTGTTTCGTTGTAAAACGACAAAAACTTGTAAATAAACTACTTATTTTCATTGTCTCTAATTCGCAGTTGGCTTAACTTAATTCTTTCTCAAAATGAGTCAAAAATTTAGTATTTCTGGAATTGCGAGTTCTGCTTATGTGCATATTCCCTTTTGCAGACGGCGGTGTTTTTATTGTGATTTCCCGGTGTCTGTTGTGGGCGATCGCTTGCGGGGCGAAACATCTGGTACTATCTCCCAATACGTTGAGGTGCTATGTCAAGAAATTGCCATTACACCAGCATTTGGTCAACCCCTGAAGACAATTTTCTTCGGTGGTGGTACTCCTTCGCTGCTATCAATAGAGCAGCTACAAAGGATAGTAACAGAGCTAGAGAAGCATTTTGGCATTGCTTCCGGGGCAGAAATTTCTATGGAAATTGACCCAGGTACCTTTGATTTAGCACATATAGCAGGCTATCGCAGTGCAGGCGTAAACCGGGTAAGTTTAGGTGTACAAGCCTTTCAATCAGAATTATTGCAAAGGGCGGGGCGATCGCACTCAGTTGAAGATATTTTCGCAGCTGTGGAACTAATTCACCAAGTCGAGATTCCCGAATTCAGCTTAGACTTAATTTCTGGGTTGCCACATCAGTCTTTGGATCAATGGCAGGATTCTCTAACAAAAGCGGTAGCGCTTCTACCCACTCATATATCTATTTATGATCTTACCATCGAACCAGGTACAGCCTTTGGTCGTTACTACAAACCTGGTGATACTCCCTTGCCGACGGATGAAGCCACAGTCAAAATGTACCAGATGGGGCAGCAGGTTTTAACTAGTGCAGGTTATGAGCATTATGAAATTTCTAATTATGCTCAATCTGGCCATCAGTGTCGGCATAATCGAGTGTATTGGGAAAACCGCCCTTATTATGGCTTTGGCATGGGTGCAGCGAGTTATTTGGAAGGGAAACGCTTCACTCGTGCGCGCAAGACTAGGGAGTATTACCAGTGGGTGGAAGCTGGTGGTGTGATTGATTGTGATGTGACTCCCCCAAAGGAAGTATTGTTAGAAACGTTAATGTTGGGGTTGCGTTTGGCGGAGGGTGTAAGTTTGGTGGTGTTGGCGGAGGTGTTTGGGGAGGAGAAGGTGGAGGAAATTTGCAAATGTTTGCAATTATATTTTGATAAAGGTTGGGTGGAAGTTGCAGAGGGAAGGTTGCGTTTGCTTGATCCCCAAGGGTTTTTGTTTTCTAATGTGGTGTTGGCGGAGTTATTTGAGAAGTTGGGATGAAGAACCGCAGAGGCACAGAGAGAGGAGGGGAGATTTTAAGCTGATGAGGACTGATGATTTATGCAGAAAAATAAAGTTAGAAAAGCTGTGATTCCAGTAGCTGGTTTCGGCACTCGTTTGTTTCCAGCTACCAAAGTTGTGAAAAAAGAACTTTTCCCGATTATTGATCGAGATGGTAGGGCAAAACCTGTAATTATCGCAATTATTGAAGAGGCAATTAATGCTGGGATTGCAGAAGTAGGGATTGTGGTGCAGCCAGATGATCAAGAAATCTTTGAAAATTTATTGAAAAACCCACCTAAAAAAGAACTTTTAGATAAACTTTCACCGCAAAATCAAGAATATAGCCGATATATAGAAGATTTAGGTAGCAGAGTTACCATTTTATTGCAAGAGGAGCAATTGGGCTATGGTCATGCAGTATTTTGTGCTAAGGATTGGGTGCAAAATGAGCCGTTTTTGCTCATGTTGGGCGACCACATTTATGCATCTGACATTGAAAAATCTTGTGCGCGTCAAGTTTTAGATGTTTATGAACAAGTCAATCAAAGCGTTGTTAGCTTAACTACAATGCCAGCAGAAATTATTCATAAAGCTGGGTGTGTAACAGGAGTTTGGCAAGAGTTAAACTCTATTTTGTCAGTTAAACAACTCTATGAAAAGCCTACCATTGAATATGCACAACAGCATTTGCGTGTAGAGGGAATGCCAGAAAATGAGTTTTTATGTATATTTGGCTTATATTTACTAACGCCGAAAATTTTTGACTTTCTAGCAGAACATATCAACAAAAATTTCCGAGAACGAGGTGAATTTCAGTTAACATCCTGTCTTGAGGAATTGCGTCAGGAAGAGGGAATGACAGGATATCTTGTTAAAGGTAAATGTTTTGATATAGGATTGCCAGATACTTATCGTCAGACAATGATTGATTTTAAAAATATTTAGATTAATCTAAGTTCGAAAAGTCGCTTCTCTGAAAAACCAATAAATTGAGTTCCTAGTACGCATTAATTACGAATTACGAATTACGAATTATGAATTATTTTGCAACGGTTGCTCGTGGATTAGAAACCCTCGCGGCTCAGGAGTTAGAGCAACTGGGTGCTCATTCAGTGGAGCCAGGGTTTTGCGGTGTAGCCTTTGAGGGCGATCGCACCTTGCTTTATCGCGTCAATCTCTGGGCTAGGCTGCCGTTCCGAATCTTGGTGAATATCCATGAATTTCCTTGCCAAGATGCCAAGGATCTCTATCGCGGTATCCAGTCCATCGATTGGGTAAACTATCTCACGCCAGACATGACCCTGGCGGTGAATGTCACAGGCAAAAACGCTCACCTCAACCACAGCCATTTCACATCTCTCCAGATCAAAAATGCGATCGTTGATCAGCAGAAAGAAAATCTGGGTGAGCGTTCAAATGTAGAGCTTCATGACCCAGATGTGCGGGTCAATGTTCATATTGAACGTGACTTTTGTACCGTTAAACTCGATAGTTCTGGAAATAGTCTGCATCGCCGAGGCTACCGCCCTGCTGTTGGAGCAGCCCCTCTCAAGGAATCTCTGGCTGCTGCGCTCATTCAACTTTCGGGCTGGAAGCCAGACCAGATGTTCTACGATCCTCTCTGTGGATCTGGCACTTTACCGCTGGAAGCTAGCTTAAAGGCACTGAACATAGCCCCAGGGCTGTTTCGTGAGTGCTTTGGATTTGAAACTTGGCTCGATTTTGATCTGTCCCTTTTAGAAAAGCTGCTCCAAGAAGCTAAGGACAGTCAACTAGATAGCCTTCCCGCACCTATTTGGGGAAGCGATCGCGATGAAAATATAATTGAGCAAGCGATTAACAATGCTCAAAACTGCGGCGTTGATAACCATGTATGGTTTTCTCAAATGGAGCTTGCCGATGTTGTCGCCCCCGCAGACAGTGGAATTTTATTCTGCAATCCACCCTATGGCGAACGGCTGGGGCGAGATAGTGATTTAGGAGCATTTTACAAACTTTTGGGCGATGTGCTGAAACAACGCTTCAAAGGCTGGACTGCATTTGTGTTGAGTGGGAACAAGGAACTGTCTCAATCGATTGGACTAAAATCATCCCAGCGGATTGCGGTATATAACGGAGCGCTGCCCTGTCAGTTAATGAAATATGAGTTGTACTAAGGAATAAGAATTAAATAACATACAATTTATGTTCCTGGCTTACCTCACCCTCAATCCGTAGCCTTATAAAGAAGAGGGAAGCTAGATAGAGGATGAAGTTTTGCATTTTATCTAATTCACGTTCCTAAGACCAGAACAGATCAGATTTTGCGATTTTTTGATGATCAAGACTGAAACTACTTCAACCTCTGAAGTAGTTTCAGTCTTGTATTCTATGAAACCCTAAGAACGTGTAATCAGATAGCGCGACGGCGGCGAACCATTACCATTCCACTTGCTACTAAACCAAGACCTAACAAAGAAGCCGGTTCAGGAACGGAAGTAGGAGGAGGATTTTTCCCTATATTAGAGACGAATAATGAGGCATGAGATAAATCTTTCCCTGCCTTTCCACTGCCATCTAAAGCAACACCAATGGTATTGAATACTCCCGTTAAACCTTGAGAGAAATCATAATCTTTGAATAGGTAAGCAGTGTAAGCAGTACTTGTTTTGAGGCTAACTACAAACGTGTTGCTGGACAATGCTGTGCCCAAACCCCATGTACCAGAATTAAAGTCATTGGCTGCTGTAATCGCAAAGGGATTCGGCTCATCAGATTTGCCAGCTAAAGTCCATTGCACACCAGTACCAACAAAGCTGCTAAAAAGACCATTATTTAGCTCAGGGAGCAAAGTACCTTGTGCCCCTGTGTCATTACCAGCATTTGGGCCGTCACAAGCTGTAGCTGAAACTCCTCCAAGTGAAATATCGGCAAGGCTACATATTGCTGAAGAAGTTTGACCGCCACGGGGTGCAGCATATACTGGTGCAGCAATTGAAGCACAAGTTATTCCAGAAACTAATAAAACTGAAGCTGATATGAAAGAAAAATTCTTTTTCATTTTGGACTCTGCTTGAAACTTCGAACGAGATGTATTGTTATTGATGTAGGTAGTTACTAAATATTTACTTTGAAAGAATAGTCCCTACTACGATACTTTGAATCTTATATGTATTTCTTTTTACATACCTGTAATTTGGTGTCATTTTTATCAGATATTTAAACAATTGCCGCTTATTTAATCCCCTGATAAAGTAGTGATTGTATCCTCAGTAAAAACTCTTAAACTTTACATAAACGGCACAACAAGATATCAGCAATGATTAAAATCCAGTAATAAATAACCTAGCCGATTGCTCTCAACTATTTGTACTTCGTGCTAGGGCAGCTTACCGTAGGTATCCCATTGACTATTTCAGATTTGACGATACCTACGGCGCTAAACTACTCAATTCCTCAAAATACTTAAAGCCACCGCCTCTGCTACCTTAATCCCATCAATACCAGCCGAGAGAATTCCCCCTGCATATCCCGCGCCTTCACCAGCCGGATAAAGACCGACTGTATTTAAACTTTGATAATCCTCTTTGCGTTTAATCCGAATCGGTGATGACGTGCGGGTTTCCACCCCAGTCAATACGGCATCATCCATTGCAAATCCTTTAATTTGTTTGTCAAAAGCGGGAAGGGCTTCGCGGATGGCTGCGATCGCATAGTCTGGTAAACTCTGGCTCAAATCACCCAAATGTACCCCAGGTGTATAAGACGGCTTAACAGTGCCAAATGCTGTCGAGGGGCGATGGTTGAGAAAGTCACCCACCAACTGCCCTGGAGCTTCATAAGTTCCACCGCCCAACTCAAAAGCTTTTTCTTCCAAGCGTCGTTGGAAGTCAATTCCCGCCAAGGCATTGCCCGGATAATCTTCGGGTGTGATGCCTACAACGATCGCACTATTGGCATTGCGCTCATTGCGAGAGTATTGGCTCATCCCATTGGTGACAAGTCGCCCCGGTTCTGATGCAGCTGCAACTACCAAGCCCCCTGGACACATGCAGAAACTATAGACGGAACGACCATTTTGGCAGTGGTGAACGAGTTTGTAATCGGCAGCACCTAAAAGCTTATGACCAGCTTGAGGGCCGAAACGACATTGGTCGATGAGAGTCTGGGGATGTTCGACCCGAAAGCCGATGGAAAATGGTTTCGGCTCGATGTAAACCCCACGATCAAATAGCATTTGGAAGGTATCGCGGGCGCTATGACCCACCGCCAGAACGACGTGATCGCTGGCGATATATTCCCCATTAGCGAGGGTGACTCCCCGCACCTGTCCATTTTCGATGTTGATATCTTCAACCCGACTTTCAAAGCGAATTTCGCCACCGAGGGATTCGATTTTGGCACGCATACTTTGGACGATTCCCACCAGTTTGAAGGTGCCGATATGCGGTTTGTTGATATAGAGAATTTCCGGTGAGGCTCCCGCATTGACGAGTTCGGTTAGTACCTTACGTCCATAATGCTGAGGATCTTTGACTTGACTGTAGAGTTTGCCATCGGAAAATGTACCCGCACCACCTTCGCCAAACTGGGCGTTAGATTCTGGGTTGAAGTCTGATTTTTTCTTCCAAAAGCCAAAGGTATCAGCAGTGCGATCGCGAACTTTTTTCCCACGTTCTAAAATGATGGGACGGAACCCCATTTGCGCCAGCATCAAACCCGCAAACAAGCCACAAGGCCCTGTACCAATCACGATGGGGCGAATCGCCAAATTACTAGGTGCTTGTGCTACTGGACGATAACTCATGTCTGGCGTGGCCATTACATGGGGATCTTTTTTCAGGCGCTTGAGTAGATGAGTTTCCTGAGTTGTTTCTACATCGAGAATATAAACAAGAGTGATCTCTCCTTTCTTACGCGCATCGTAGCTACGCTTGAAGATAGAATAGCTGATCAATTCTTCGTCCGTGATTTGCAGCTTTTTGAGGATGGCAGACTTGATCTCATCTTCAGGATGATCAAGCGGGAGCTTTACTTCTGTTAGTCGTAACATGGCGAGGAGAAATTCATACTTGTCTATCAAAATCTTAATCAAAATCACTGTGGCGCTGCTGATTTTCGTGGCTCAAACCAGACTAACAGCCGCCTCTAACATTCGTATTGTCCCAAGTTCAGCATCTATTTCCACTTCCACACCGATTGGCAAGGTAAATTTATCTTTAATATGACCAATCATTGAACCATACCAAGCAGGAATACCCAAAGGAAGTATGTGGTCTTGCAATACTTGCATTAAACTAAATGACGGTTCATCCCCAAGACTACAATTAGTGCATTGCCCAAAGATAAAGCCAGCAATTTGATTAAGTATCCCAGCAGTTTTTAACTGTGTCAGCATCCTATCTAGACGGTAAACATCCTCGCCAATTTCTTCCACAAACAGGATGCTTTTGTTCCAAGAAGGTAGGTAAGGTGAACCTACCATCGCTGATAGCACTGATAAGTTTCCACCCACAAGTTTACCTCTTGCCTTTCCCCGTGCTATTGTCTGCACCCGCACTTCGCTAGGGTTGAGATTTTGCATAGTCACAGTTTCAGCATTAAATAGGATGCGCTTGAAGTAATCCACTGTAAATTGATTCCAGGTAGACGTAGCAACTGGCCCATGAAAAGTAATCATTTGACTACGGGCATTAATTGCCAATAACAGCGTCGTAATATCGCTGTAACCCATGAGAATTTTCGGATGGGAGCGGATCAGCGAGTAGTTGAGTAAAGGTAAAATGCGATTACAACCCCAGCCACCACGCATGGCGATAATTGCTTTTATGGTGCGATCGCTAAACATCAAGTTTACATCCTGGGCGCGATCGCTATCTTTACCCGCTAAATAGCCGTAACGATCTAAAATATGCTTCCCCAGCTTGACTTTTAACCCTAATTGTGAAACCGATTGCTGCGCTGCTTCGATGTCTTTAGCGTCAACGATACCCGCAGGCGCGATTAGTCCTACAGTATCGCCTAATTGCAGACGAGGCGGCTTGCGGATGGTGTTTGCGGGTAGTTTACCTTCAGCGGTAAGTGGTGATATCTGGGTGGCTAGGGTAGCGAGTCCACAGGTTGTGAGAAATTCCCGACGCTTGATAGTCATAACCATTAAGTTGGAGATTAGGATTCTAAAAAGTTAGATCCCCGACTTCTCAAAGAAGTCGGGGATCTAAACACTGCTAATTTTCACAAATCAAATCGGATTGTGATATGTAAAATTAAACCTCTTGTACCACATCTGAGATCACAAACCCATTATTAGCAAACTTACCATCAGTGTCAAATGAATCACCAATTACAGGCAAAAGATGGTCATATAATTGCATAGACTGCAAACAAGTATTGATACTAGAAGCTGCTGAATTATATGCTGCAATATTTTCTTCGACAACATTCAATAATCGCCGATTATTTGCAATATTTTCTTCAGCTTCTTGTTGCAGCGTTTTCTCTAAATAAGCACGCGCTTGTGGATATTGCTGCAAAATCTCATCTGCTTGCTGATCTGCCATTGGCAATAACTGAGTTTTCAGGGTTTGGTTGATGGCTTGACGGAAAGATTTACGGATAGTTTGCGAAACTTTTGGTTCAAAATCTAACTTTAATAATTGCCTAATTGCTGGCTCTGCTTCTACAATACTTTCAGCGTCATAACCTTGAGAAGTTTGTGATAAAGTTTGGCGAAATTGATATATAGAAAAAGTGCCTTCATCATAAAATCTCGGACTTTCTCGCACGAAGCGATCACACTCTACGCTAGCTGCACTCACCAATGCTTGAGTAACTTGTTTTTCTAAATTCCTGATCTCTTGTTCAATGCCGCCATCATGATCTAATAAACGATACAACTGGCGATAATATTCGGATTTGCGAATCTTTTCAATTAACCGCTGAAAATAATTTGCAACTACTTGCTGAGAAGATTCAACCAAAATATCTTCTAATTGATTTGCTAAGTAATAAAATGCCTCTACTAAAATAGCAATCAAAGGTGCGGTAGCGTTGCGAGGATGGCTGATGGTGGCACGCCGATAAGCATAAGCTACAGAAAAAGTATCTAGCAATTCATCTAGACGGCGAATCATGCGTGATTGCAATTGCCTAAAATCTGCTTCAAAAGCATCACAAGAATTATTAATTACATGGTTAACTTCTTCTGTGATATGCTCACTAAATTCTCTACCAATTTGCTGGAGTTGCTGATTTAGGTGTTGCACTTCTTGTGCCTTCATCATCTCAATCTCTTGAGGCTGACTATCTAAATTACGTTGTACACTCTGATAATGTTTTTTCAGTTTAATACAAACATCTTCCAAATCATCAGCAAGATTTTTAAATAATTGTGGACGCTTTTTTTGTGTAAGATAGCGAGTAATAGCTGTGCGAAATTCTTCAGTCCCACTATCTTGAATTAGCTGTTCTATAAGTTCATTTCCCGAATCTCCTAAAATCCGCACATAATTTTGATTTGGAGTTTCATAGCCGTTAACAGAGACACGGAATTTAGTAGAAGATAGTTTTCCTGAATTTACACAGTAGTTGTTAAATGCATAGACAAATTGCGGTGTTTCTTCATTACCATCTAAACCTTTAATACTTTCTGCGAAAACAGAATCTAAACCAAATCTATCTTGTTGGCTTGTCTGTTTAATTTGACTGCCGTAAAATCCTAATAATCCACTGGTTTTATAAACCTTATTTGAATTGCTAAATTGCCCACTAATTAAAGTATCTAATCGTTGCCGTAGTTCTGTATTATACCAAGTTTCATCGATGCGGTTGAAGATATAGAAAACGCGATCGCGTACTCCCCCATTCTCCCGCATTAATTCTAAAAGTTCTGTTTCTTCTTTTGTCATGTCACCCGCCGAAGCAGGTTTTAGCACACATACCACCGCCGAAGTATCAGGATGTTGAATTTTGGCATAAGTTAGCTGTGCATCTTTCTCTACTGGTGCATCGATACCAGGCGTATCTATAATTACATTGCCATCTTGTAGCAGAGGATGATTACAGTAATATTCTATTCGCTTCAATACTGCACTATTACTACCACGGCGGGCATATCCAGCCGCTTCCTTGAGGTTAGAAAAATTAAATTGCTCCATTGAATATGTAGCATTATTAACCGTATTGATGCGATCGCTATTTGCTATATATCCCTCTACCAATAACATTAACGCCTTCGCCTGTTTTGCACGTTCTGATTTACTCTCACCACCCTCTTGCCGAATAATTGCTTCAGAATATTGACTTAGCAAGTTAATTAAATCAGCTTGGTTGATATTAGGTACTGTCTTAAATCCTAGCTGCTGACACAAATAAGCTACTTGTTCCCGAATTTCTGCTTCACTTAAAAACGTCAAAACAACACGTTCTTTATCTACTTCTGCATACTCGATTTTGCATTCTGTACCTGTAGCGTGTCCCTCTGCACTGTAGAGTAATTCTCTCTCCAACAGTGCATTGATTAGCATTGATTTACCAGCACTAAATGCACCTGCAAACACAATCTCAAACTTGGGAGAAATCGCTTTAGTTAGGGAAGTTTGTACAGGTGTAATATCTTGAGAATGTAGCGTTGGTTCTTGTTGTAAAAGTTGTAATATCGACTCAACTTGCTCTTTCAAATTTTTGCACTGAAGCGGTAAATCTGACATATTCAGCATCCTGACAATATTTATGTATATGTTAGTTACATTTATTGTCTTGATGGTTCAGTAGTATTTCTGAGATATTTGATGTGATTTAGTTACTGGATAATCACCTAACCCACAAAGATCATGTCTGCTTAAAAACTTATTAGGCTGACGCGAAGAGAAGTCTGATTACGAAGTTGGCGAGGCCAACTCATCCGCCTTGGTGCAGTTAGGGAGCAAGAAGAAATCAAACAAAGAGTAATTTCAACTAAGCTAATCGTCAGTCATTTTACCGAATGATTAGCTTGCAGTAAGGGCTACCCTAGGGGAACGCTTCTCTACGAGAAGCTACACCAACGCGAACAGCCCTACTTTTATGCCAATACGGTTCAGTGGGTTTTTGAGACGCGATAAATCGCCGTCTCTACAAGTGTTTTGGTCTTATCTGAAATGTATTGACTTTTATGCAACTTAAATTGACCCGTTTAGCCTAATCTTTAATAAAACAAAAAAATCTGTATATTTGAATACTTTTTAGAGTGGTTTTGAGAAATGTCATGGTATTGTAACTTTAGTAAAGCCTTACTCAGTCAAGTCAGGAAGTCGTGATTATCGAGTGGTTCATTCATGATTGACGGTAAAAAAGTCCGGTTGAAATTAAAAAATTATTGGTTTAAAACCTTTGGCAGATGGCGATCCTGTCCGCTAACCTGTCCAATAGACAGACCTCATCATCGGCATGTTTTTTGGAGTTGGATCGGTAGTTTCTTAGCCATCACTGCAACGTCTTACCTTGCTGCAAAAACTAATTCTCCTTTGCTGATGGCTCCTTTTGGTGCTACAAGTGTCTTGATATTTGGTGTTCCTGACAGTCCTTTGGCTCAACCTCGCAATGTCATTGGGGGTAATCTTTTAGCTGCTATAGTGAGTCTGATAATTCTGCATTTTCTCGGTGCTTCTCCCTTGGCAATGGGAATGGCTGTTTCTAGTGCGATCGGAATCATGCAACTTACTGGAACTCTACATCCACCTTCGGGTGCTGTTGCATTAGTCGTCATGATGACGAAACCGGACTGGCAATTTTTGCTAACACCTGCCTTTGAGGGATCGATGATTCTAGTGCTGTGCGCTGTTATCTTCAATAATTTAGCAGAAGAAAGGACGTATCCAAAACACTGGCTATAGCATTGTCTCTAGCAAAGTAGAGCATCCTTAAGCATGGGACAAAGAACAATAGATTGCACTTCAATGGATTTTCGGTTGCTTTGGTTAGACTTAGACGTTTCCTCCGTATGACAATGCCCTTGCGATCGCAAGGGCATTGTCAGTGCGATCGCGGCATAAAAAGCTACTCAATCTTCAAGTTGAAAGGCAAGCGGGCGTAAACCCCTTGTGGATCATTCATCTTTTGCAGAATCTCTACTTCCTGTTGTAATTTCTGAAATTCAGTGGTGAGGGGATTGGATTGTTTAAGTTGCGTCCCCTCAATTCCTAAAGCAGTCCGCGCCTCTTCAGTTACACGCCCAAAAAACCGTTCTCCGAAACTGCTAGTGCGAGGATATTCTTGCACTTCCCAGTCTTCTCCTAGTTTCGTCTCCTTGACAGCATATGCGATCGCAGTATTCAAACCACCAATTTCATCAACCAAACCAATTTCCTTGGCCGCCACACCCGACCAAACCCGTCCTTGGGCAATTTCTGCTACTTTTTGTTCTGGGAGTTTCCGACCTTGAGAAACTTTATTCAGAAACATATTATAAATCCGGTTAACACTGCGCTGATAAAGTGCCAACTCTTGAGGCGATTTTGGACGCGAAACTGTTTGACTATCAGCATAGGTTCCGGTTTTAACCGAATCCCAGGTGATGCCATTATCATTCGCCAGCTTTTCGCCATTAAACAACACCCCAAACACACCTATTGAACCTGTAATGGTATTTGGTTCTGCAAAAATACGGTTTGAGTCGCTAGCAATCCAATAACCACCAGAGGCGGCGATATCACCCATTGACACTACAACTGGTTTCGCCTCACGAGTTAATTTCACTTCTCGCTGCATGACTTCAGATGCGGTAGCGCTACCACCAGGACTATTAATCCGTAATACAACAGCCTTCACATCCTTATCTTGTCGTAGTCTGTTGAAGATTTTCGCAAAGCGATCGCCTCCTACTTGTCCACTATCACCTTTACCATCGACAATCTCGCCCTCAGCATAAACTACGGCAATTTGATTTTTTGAACTACGTTCTACACCCAAAGATTTGCCGGGAACTTGGGCGTAGCTATTCAAGCTAATTTGTCGGAATGTTTTGTCTTCTTTATCGCTATCTGTCAACTTTTTGAGGTCAGTTACCACTTCATCGGGGTATTGTACTTGATCGACTAAACCGCTGGTTTTAGCTTGTGTGGCTTCCAGTAGCGCCTGATTATCTGCGATCGCTTGCAACTGGTTAGGTTCAAGTTTCCGACTTGCGCCCACAGCAGTGCGCCACTCTCCCCAAACATCATCCAACAATTTCTGAGTTTGTTCGCGGTTTTCTGGACTCAACTTTGTGAGGAGAAACGGTTCAACAGCTCCCTTAAATTTTCCCACCCGCACAACTTGGACACCAATGCCGTACTTCTGTAATGCTCCCGCCAAGAACATCGGTTGTGAACTCAAACCGTTGACTTCCATCATTCCCAAAGGATTAAGTACAATGGAATCTGCTACTGAACTAACGTAATATTCCTTTTCACTCCAATCACTGCCATAGGCCACAATCTTTTTCCCAGCAGCGCGAAACTCCTCCAAAGCTTTCCGAATTTCTTTAAGGGAGGCATAGCCAACATTACTAGCTTGGCTTGTCGTTGTTGCATCTATGTAGATACCGACAATTCGCGGATCGCGTCGCGCCTTTTCCAAAGTTTCCACAACTTTGCGGAGTGATATTCTTTCTTCATCCACACCTGATATTGTGTTTTGAAACAGTTCGCTAGAACTAGGTTCGCTATCAGTAATTTTCATCGACAAGTCAAAAACCAGCATTGACTTATCTTTCACATTTGGCCCAGTATCTTTAGAGGAGCTAGCAGCCAATATCAGCAATAACAGTCCAGTGGTTCCCAGACCACCGAAAATAATTAGTCCTAGTAAGGTGCCAATTAAACTAGCAAAAGTTTGTTTGATAAAATTACGCATTAGTTATTAGTTATTAGTTATTAGTTATTGGGCATGGATCATTGGGCATTGGTTATAAATAAAAGACTAATGACCAATGACCTGTTTACCTATTGTATGCGCTGTAAACTACCAGAGTGCTGTAACTGACATAAGGTGGCGTTGCCAGTGCAGAATAAGACTGTGGTGATTTCGGCAATTAATACTTCAGCCAGTTCGGCAACTGCTGTTTCTGATGTTGCTGCTGCTTGCAAAAAAGGCATTGCTAAACCAGCTATATCTGCTCCCAAAGCGATCGCTGCTGCAACATCCAGTCCATGACGCAAACCACCTGAAGCAATTAAGGGTACATCTGGAGCGATCGCTCTAATAGTTGTAATGCACTCTGCCGTCGGTAAACCCCAATCGGCAAAAGTCTTCCCTAAGCGACGTTGTAAGGGATTTTCTGCCCGTTCACTTTCCACCTTTGCCCAAGAAGTACCCCCCGCACCAGCCACATCAATTGCTGCTACTCCGGCGTCAATGAGTTTGTTGGCGATCGCTGCTGAAATGCCGTTACCAACTTCCTTCGCAATCACTGGCACTGGCATCTTAATGCACAACTCAGATATTTTGTCAATCAAACCCCGAAAATTAGTATCACCTTTGGGTTGAATGCACTCTTGTAGAGGGTTAATGTGTAAAATCAGGGCATCAGCCTCTAGGATATCAACTACGCGCAGACATTCATCTAAACCGTACTTGTAGTTAAGTTGCACAGCGCCTAAGTTTGCAAATAGCAGAACATCGGGCGCATACTTGCGGACAGCAAAAGTATCAGCTACTTGGGGTTTTTCTACTGCTACTCGCTGGGAACCGACACCCATTGCAATTTTGTAGTGTTGCGCGACTTGGGCCAAACGTTGGTTAATCATTGCGGCTTGTTCTGTTCCGCCAGTCATGGAAGAAATTAACAAAGGTGCGCTAAGGTGTTTCCCCAGGAAAGTTGTACTGATATCAATATCGTTGTGGTTTAGTTCGGGTAAGCAAGAATGGGTGAAGCGATAACGTTCCAGTCCATTGGTGATTTGATGAGACTGAACATCTTCCTCTAAGCAGATCCGAATGTGATCGGCTTTGCGATTCTGAGTTTGTGCAGAGATATTGGTAGGGGCGTTCACTGGTGGATATCGCTAAAAGTATTTGCTTGCGATCGCTATTGTTACATTGTCTGCAACCGTATTTGTATAACAAAAATATTTATTTTCCCTATCTTTCGGGTACGTTACGCTATTGATAACATATCCATTCCCTCATTTTATGAGTTAATTAATATGGTTTTACAAACAGAAAAGCGTTACTACACCCCTGAAGAATATTTGGAATTAGAAGAGAAGGCTGAATATAAAAATGAATATAAAGATGGAGAAATTATACCTATGACAGGGGGGACAACTAACCACAATAAGATTGCAGGTAATTTTTATAAAAGGTTTCCCCTGACTGTGCAAGAACAAGATTATGAGATTTACATAGGGGATGTGAAATTATCAATCCCTCGTTATCGCCTTTATACTTATCCTGATATTATAGTCATCAAAGGTAAGCCTATTTATGAGGGAACAGTTACAACAACTATTACTAATCCCTTATTAATTGTTGAAGTCTTATCAAATTCAACTAAAAATTATGATAAAACAGATAAGTTTAAATATTATCGTTCAATTCCTGGTTTTCAAGAATATATCATGATTGACCAGTATAGTTTTGCTGTGGAACAATTTGCCAAGCAAGCAGAAGGTCAATGGATTTTTAAGGAATATGAAGGTGAAGATGCAGTTTTAGTCTTAGATTCTATCGATTTTCAAATTGCCTTGCGTGATATTTACGAGCGAGTTGATTTTGAGTTGATTGAAGAATAAAACTGCGAGCATACGATGCCTGCGGTGGTCACTGAGCTGCTGGTGAGCGGAGTCGAACCATGTCTTCGCGCAGCGTCTCGTAGAGAAGTGCGGGCTACGCCTACGCAAAACAACGGGCATCATTCACCGTGGATGATGCCTACTTATTGCTCATTACGCCGTAGCGGCTTTTGAATCTGCGGTAGACTTTAACCGGGTGATAGGCTAAAAAACATCTAATTTGCATAATCAAATTAAATATAATTCTTGTGGAGTTTGCGCGCCCAGCTTATGCAAATTAAATCTGGAACAGCTTAGGCTTTACTAATGCAATCCGCTCTTGCGTACCCCATAAAACGCACCCAAAGCTTTCTTCTGTCTGCTACATTTGATTTGTTATGCCGCTCTCATTCATGCACTGACACTACTTCGCGTGACGCTAGGAAACCAAGGACAATTGCCACCAAGATCAATGCTGGAACGTCGCCAAAGAGGTGTCCATGTTCCGCAGGGTCAATCACTGCCTGTACCGCCATAATCAGTGCGTGAACAACACTCGACCAGACGGTAAACCAGATTAAACTGAGATGCGCTTCTGGTTTTCGAGAAGCCCGTAGTAAAAATACACCGAGCGTCCCATAAATGCCGATGATCATCTGTTCGTATTCGTGTTGACCTGGTTGCCATGACCAGCCCGATGGCCAGATATTCATCAACGGATAGATCAGGAGAAAAGCAATTCCAACAACAATAAGGGCGATTTGCAAGTACCGATGCTGTTCATCCATTACTCCAACCTCACACTATTTTTCCAGGGTAGTTTCTACTAATGGAATGCCTAATTTTAATAGTATTCTCACTAGTGACACTTCAACTTAGGAGTGTTAGGAATCTTGATGTTACCTGTGGTTTAAAGCTGATGGAATCGCCAAAATCGAGGCTGGAATTAATCGATTTAAATCCGATTACTCTCTGTTCGGTTTTTTCTAGCACGAGAGAGCTTCTTTTTTTACGTGGCATCAATGCATACTTTTTACTAAACTTTATCTTTCTAGAGTGTCTCAATGGAACAGTATAGTGGTTCAGGAAAACTTGCAAAAAAGGGGTTTTTTGTAATAAGATTGGATTGCTATCTCAGTAATTACACGACAATAGACTTGTGTTCTGAACGAATAAACTTGTGTTCTGAATGAATGAACCTGTGTTCTGAACGAATGAACTTGTGTTCTGAACAAATGGACTTGTGTTCTGAACGAACAGACTTGTGTTCTGAACGAATGGACTTGTGTTCTGAACGAATGGACTTGTGTTCTGAACGAATGGACTTGTGTTCTGAACGAATGGGGTTGTGTTGTGGACGAGCAAGAGAGTTGTGTTGTGGACGAGCAAGACGCGATAAATCGCCGTCTCTACAAGGCGTTTTTGTCATCTATATATAATTTTTATCAAAAAACCCGATCCCAACCGGATTGCACGCAATCGAAAAACGTAACAAATAGACCATACATCTTGTAGAGACGCGATGAATCGCGTCTTCTTCATCCCACGATTCATCGCGTCTTAAACCAAGGATGTGTTGCAATCATTAATTAAATTGTTATTAGATTTTTTCACGCTATTAAACCGGGTTCCTATATAAATCAACCAATATAGCCACAGCCCCTCTCTGCAAGCGAAGAGGGGCTTGTGATATTATTTATCCTCAGAACGGCGATGTTGGGGTAACAAGCTCTTTTTCTGTTTTTCTTGCAAACTGCTGGCTTGTTTCACAAGTGAGATCGACTCCTTAACGATCCATAGTAAAATCTCGATTGTTGAGTCTCCCTGATCAAGGCGGTTTTCGGCATTTATTCCAATCAACATTGTTTGGATAATTAGCAACACTGTAATGATTTGGCGATAAAGCTTTTGACGTGTGTTTTGGGTTTGCTTGCGTTGAGTTTTCATTTATTTACCTCACCTGAATAAAATCGAGGTTAAGGTTGGGATTAATTGACAAGTAAATTTCCCAAGCATTGATTAAAAGCCGTTTAGAATCTACATAGGGTGCTTGGGAAAGATTGTCTGCCTTGGGAAAGCACAGAACTTTTTGGAAAATTTCTTTTCTTTTCGATGACGGTACTTACATGGAGCAGAAGGGGCGGAATCTTAGCTACGATGCTGGTAGAAAACAAGCAGAAATATTGCTGCGTGCTTTACTGTCATTTGTGGAAAATTCGGAAGAATCAAAAGACTGTAAAGCCGATTGGCAAGCTGGTACTGAGTTATGGGTAACGCATTCTACACTAGAAGGACTGGCAGAACTGACGAAGAGTTATAACAACAGCTTAGAGCCTGAAGAAATTAGGAATGCGCTCAACTGTCTGATAAGGCTGAAAATTATTGAGGATAAACGTGGACAAACCAACGCCAAAACTAGAACAAACTCAAAAGTTTGGCTTTTCGCGCTCAAGTTTCCCAGCATTGATAAAAAAGAAAACCTCAATTGGTTGTTTAAGCAAGGTGGGGAATGGGATAAATGCCGAGAAGCTCAAAAAAACAACTCTGCTAAAGTTCCCAAGACTGCGAAGGAAAAATCTCAGGGTGTTGATTGGCAAGAAATCTGCGGCGCTATGCTGGAAAAGCACAAGCGTCTCACCACAAATGAGTTGCTGTTTGCTGATGATGAGATGAAATTTGAGCTAGAGGCAATTCATGTCCCTTTAGCATTGGTAGAGCGTAACAAACCGAAGAAGTGCAGCGAGGAGATTTCCGCAGAACAAGGTTCGCGGCTTTATGAACCGAGTTATGAAGAGAAGCAGCAATTTGAACATGAGGCTTTTTTAGAGCAAATTATCGGTGATGGTGTTGGTAAAACTCAAGGACACCGCATCGCTTTAATTGGGGAACCGGGTGCAGGAAAAACTACTCAGTTGCAAACTATAGCTTTTTGGATATTAGACAATAATCTGGGTTTACCAATTTGGATTTCTTTGGCAGACTTGCAAGGAAAGAGTGTAGAAAATTATCTGCTGCAAGATTGGCTGAAGAATGCTTTAGAAGTGGTGCGTGTAAAAGAAGAACAGGAAAACGCTTTTGCAGATTTATTCAAGAATAATTCTGTGTGGTTGTTGTTGGATGCAGCAGATGAAATGTCTTCACTCCAACCATTAACTGAGATTTCCCAGCAGTTGACGGGATGGGTGAAAAATGCGCGGGTTGTGCTGACTTGTCGCGTGAATGTTTGGGAAGCAAACGCGGGCGCTTTAGAAAATTTTGAGACATATCGGTTACTCAATTTTGAATATCCGCGACAAGTGCAAGAGTTTATTCGGCGTTGGTTTCACAACAAGGATGCAGACAAAGGGAAAAGATTATGGCAGGAATTAGATAAAGCTGAACGTCAGCGCATCCAAGATTTAGTTAAAAATCCTTTGCGGTTAGCGCTGTTGTGTAGCACTTGGCAAGGTTCCGACAAAGGTTTACCGGAAACTAAAGCCGGACTTTATCAAAAGTTTGTTAAGCAGTTCTACAGTTGGAGAAAAAATCGCTTTCGCACGACTCAAGAGCAGCGACAAAAACTAAACGCAGCACTGGGACGTTTGGCAAAGCGCGCAATTGACACAGAAACTTTTCGCTTTCGGTTGCGCCATGAGTTTGTAAGTAATCAATTGGGCGATCCAGAAGAGGAGGGTTCTCTATTTTGGTTGGCGCTAAAGTTGGGATGGCTAAATCAAGTTGGACTGGCTGCCGAATCTGACGAAGAGGAAGTTTACGCTTTTTACCACACCACATTTGAGGAATATTTTGCAGCGTTAGCAGTTGATGATTGGGACGAGTTTCTGAATCATGTTCCCGGCAACCCCGCGTTAGGCGTTTATCACATTTTTGCACCACAGTGGAAAGAGGTGATTTTGCTGTGGTTGGGACGTGAGGATGTGGAGAGGGAGAAGAAGGAAGAGTTTATTCAGGCGTTGGTGGAATTTGATGATGGGTGCGGAGAATGCAGAGCTATTGATAGAGTCAGAAGGGGATTTTACGAGTTTCGTGCTTATTTTCTGGCTGCTGCGGGGGTTGATGAGTGGAAAAATTCTGGCAACGCAGATGCGATTGTAGCGGAAATTGTTAAATGGGGCTTTGGCGAGTTTAAAGTTGAACAAAACGATTGGGTAAAATTTCTCTACCCAATCCTAGAGGAAGCACAGACAGCACTGCCTCAGACAAATCGCATAAAAGCAATTGATACTTTGGTGGAGTTAATCGGCAAATCACAACTGGATGATTCTACCCGAAGGCAAGCGGCAGAAAGCTTAGGAAAAATTGACCCAGGCAACCAAAAAGTGATTGATGCTTTGATGGAGTTAATCGGCAATCCACAAATGGATGAAGATACCCTATGGCAAGCGGCAGAAAGCTTAGAGAAAATTGGCTCAGGCAACCAAAAAGCGATTGATGCTTTAGTAGAGTTAATGGGCAATCCACAACTGGATGATGATACCCGATCACTAGCAGCATATAACTTAGGGAAGATTGGCTCAGGCAACCAAAAAGCGATCGCTGCCTTAATGGAGTTAATTGGCAAACTACAACTGGATGATGATACCCGAAGGCAAGCGGCAGAAAGCTTAGGAAAAATTGACCCAGGCAACCAAAAAGCGATTAATGTTTTGGTAGAGTTAATTGGCAAACCACAACTGGATGATGATACCCGAAGGCAAGCGGCATCTAGCTTAGAGAAAATTGGCTCTGACAACCAAGAAGCGATTGATGCTTTGGTAGAGTTAATCGGCAAACCACAACTGGATAACTCTACCCTATGGCTATCGGCATATAGCTTAGGGAAAATTGGCTCTGGGAACCAAAAAGCGATCGCCGCTTTGGTGGAGTTAATCGGCAAACCACAACTGGATGATTATACCCAATGGCTAGCGGCATCTAGCTTAGGAGAAATTGACTGTGACAACCAAGAAGCGATTGATGCTTTGGTAGAGTTAATCAGCAAACCACAACTGAATTATTTTACCCGAAGGGACGCAGTATGTAGCTTAGGGAAAATTGGCTCTGGGAACCAAAAAGCGATTGATGCTTTGGTGGAGTTAATCGACAAACCACAGCTGGATTATTCTACCCGAAGGGACGCAGTATGTAGCTTAGGGCAAATTGGCTCTGGGAACCAAAAAGCGATTGATGCTTTGGTGGAGTTAATCGACAAACCAAAACTGGATTATTCTACCCGAAGACTAGCGGTGTGTAGCTTAGGGAAAATTGGCTCTGGCAACCAAAAAGCGATTGATGCTTTGGTGGAGTTAATCAGCAAACCACAACTGGATGATTCTACCCGAAGGGACACGGTATGTAGCTTAGGGAATATTGGCTCTGGCAACCAAAAAGTGATTGACGCTTTGATAAAGTTAATCTGCAAACCACAACTTGATGATGATACCCGAAGAATTGCGGCATCTAGCTTATGGCAAATTGACCCTGGCAACCAAAAAGCGATTGATACTTTGGTGGAGTTAATCGGCAAACCACAACTGGATTATTCTACCCGAAGGCAAGTGACAGAAAGCTTAGGGAAAATTGACTCTGGCAACCAAAAAGTGATTGATGCTTTGGTGAAGTTAATCAGCAAATCACAACTGGATGATTTTACTCAAAGATTAGCGGCATTTAGCTTAGAGCAAATTATGTTAGAGGAACAGATGCCGAGTGTTGTCACCGGGTTGAAGGATTACTTCTCACCTGAAACTTACAAAAATGACCTTGAGCGATTTTTTCATTGCTACAAAGTTATCTGGAAGTGCGCCCAAAGTATGCCCTACCCAGCTTTTTATCAAGCTTGGCATCAACAAGAGAAAGTGAAAGATGGAGAGTAGGAAAGAAAAATACTTCCTCCAGCCAAAACATAAGGGAAATGTAGAAGCAGCAATCCCTTGTAAAGACGCGATTCATCGCATCTCGTAAGCGTCTCGTAAATCTATCGCGTCCGATATTTCCCCAATCCAGGGAATGCGTCGCACCTAATAAAACAGATATTGTGAACAGAATGGGAATGCGATCATTTGTGCGATCGCTGCGATGAATTGATTAAGCGATCGCCTTTACGGTTTATATACCTCACTGCGATGAGCGATCGCCACAACAAGTACCTGCACAACTTCATCGTCTATAGAATAAATGACCCTGTAATCCCCGATTCGGTAGCGATAGTAACCTGCATAATCTCCCTTCAGGGCTTTAATGGGTGCGATCGAGGAGTTTGTTCTAGCTGCTGCAAACATCAGGCAATTTTCTTAGCAAAAGCTTTGTCAGCATTGACATAAACTTCTTGGACATCGGGATGAAGAATAACTTCATACATCAGAGCGAAGAGTTCTCCATGCGGTGTATTCGGCTTTAGGCGTTGCTTGATTTTGCTTAACTCGCTTTAACAATCCAGGAATTGCCAAAAGTTCTTGGGTTGCAGCTTCGCTTTCAGCATTTGCCAAATAAGCAGCAAAATCAGTCAGCACCTGTAATCGCTCTGGAGATAGTTGCTGGAGTAAGTCATTAAGCTGTTGCTGTAACTCTGCGACAGAGATCAAATCTGCTGATGACCCATCATCCATCGGAGAATTATCGGTAGTATTCATTGCCTACTTCATAATTTCAAGGATTAGTTTTTATTATGCATCAAATCTTCCAGGTGCTTTGGTTATCTTAGGGGAAACCGTGGCAGAGGCGATCGCACCTAATAAAACAGACATTGTAAACAGAATGGGAATGCATAGGCGTAGCCCGCCGCAGGCATCGTTTTTGCGATCGCCGCGATGAGTTAATTAAAAGACTTCCAAATAAAAAATATCCCAAAACTGACGCAAAAATCTTCTCTATTTCTCCTCTTCCTGCGTTCTCTGCGTCTCTGCGGTTAGTTTATTTGGATAATTTATTTCTTGGAAATCCCTAACCCTCTCCTAAGAGGATGTTTGAAAAGTAGTTAGCTGTGATTTTAGATACTTATTGATCCCCCCTAACCCCCCTTAAAAAGGGGGGAACTGGAATTAAAGTCCCCCTTTTTAAGGGGGATTTAGGGGGATCTAAAACTTTTTGTTACCGAGAATAGGACTTTTCAAACAGCCTTTAATTGTAATGTAATAAGTAACAATTACAGCAGTCAAAGGGATTAATTTATTTACCAGCCTCATCCATCTTTAGCCAGTTAGCAAAGTTTCTCGCAGCAGATAAGATTCTTTAGGCAAAGGAAATTTATCTACTGTAAGTCCTTTAGAAAGTGTTACAGACAAGGAAAATTGCTTCTATTGTGCAATTATTTCAATGAACTAAACGATTGTTATCATTATTAGAGTTATATACTCATGCCAACCGCACTCAAAAATATACAAACTAAAAACCTAATTTCAATAGGTTTGCTAGTTTTCGTTCCTATTGCTATTGTGGCAGAAAAGTTAGAATGGAATGCATTAATAGTATTTGGACTTTCAGCAGTTGCAATTATTCCTTTAGCAGTTTGGCTGAGTCAGGCGACAGAAGAAATTGCTGTAGTTTTAGGGCCTTCTATAGGCGGCTTGTTAAATGCAGTCTTCGGTAATGCAACTGAGCTAATTATTGCTCTAGTAGCTCTCAAAGGAGGCTTGGTAGATATTGTTAAAGCCAGCATTACTGGGACTATTATCAGTAATCTACTGCTGGTAATGGGGCTATCTATGTTTCTGGGAGGGTTACGCTATAAAGAGCAGACTTTTCAGCCAATGGCAGCGCGAGTCAATGGCTCGACAATGACACTAGCAGTAACTGCAATTGTCCTGCCTGCAATGGTAATCACTACATCTAATGTCGTCGAGCAAAGCGCTATTACTAAACTGTCGATTTTTGTAGCAGTTATTTTAATTGTAGTTTATGGTTTTACGCTGTTATTCTCCTTGAAGACTCACAGCTACCTCTACGATGTTGGGGTTGTAGAACTAGAAGGTGTTTCTGAAGACGAGGCTGCCACAGAGCAAGATAAACATTCAAAGCCAAACTTGAGCCTTTGGGTTGGTGTTTTGCTTGTAGCAACGATTGGTATAGCGTTCGTGTCTGAGATTTTTGTCGGTGCGGTTGAAGAGGCAACAAAAGGACTAGGATTGACACCTTTGTTTACCGGAGTAATTTTATTACCACTAGTTGGAGGTGCAGCCGAATATGTAACTGCTGTCCGAGTAGCGATTAAGAACAATATGGATTTGTCAGTATCTGTAGCAATGGGATCAAGTCTACTAGTTGCTTTGTTGGTTGCGCCGCTCCTTGTGCTAGTTGGGCAGGTAATTGGACAACCAATGGATTTAAACTTTAACTTGTTTGAGGTTGTTGCAGTAATCATTGCAGTGGTCATTGCCAACTTAATTAGTTTGGATGGCCGCTCTAACTGGTTAGAGGGGATGTTGCTGCTAGCAACCTATGCTGTACTGGGTGCTGCCTTCTACTTCCATCCAGTTTGAGCGCTAATCGGGCAATGGCGCTGTTATGCTGTTAATTGCGAAACCAAACTCTATTGACGGGTATAACGATGTTTCACCCCAATAGGAAAATATTCAAAATCACCCATTGGGGCTAATGTAACCTGTGGTGTTTGATATTCTGCGGGAACATAATTAGCAAACTCGCTATTTAGGCGGAGCAGTTGTGAAAGAATAGAAGATGCGATCGCTTCTCTTCGATCTTCACTACCCTCTACCCCTGCTCCTAACTCCACAACCACATATAAAAATCGATTCTTATCTGCATCTTCCTTCACCTGCAACACAAATTTACCCGTCACCCATTCTTGAATTCCTGGTTGTTCTAATCCCACCGTCACATTTTCGGGATAGATATTTGCGCCAAAGTAGGAAACTGTAAAGTTAGAACGGCCGAATACATAAACAAAAGGTAGCTGATGAATACCTCTAGGTGATTGTTGAGTGTCAGAACGGAGATTTTCGAGCGGGTTAAATCCCCATTCAGCTAAAAATTGCAGCATGGCATCATAACTAATTATTCCGCCAGTATCCAAGATGTCATAACGCACTAAAGGAATGCCGTTATCTCCCGAAAACAGCAATCCGCCATCTTGAACTTCAAAAAAGCGATTGCAAGGATCGTATTGTACTAGCGTGGGTAAACGCGATTCCCCAAATAAAGCTCTAGCGGCATCGGGATTTTCTGCCAAAAAACGGCGAATGCAGATACTTAACGGTGTTTCATTACCTAAAACTCCCGCATCCGCAGTGCCGTAAAGTGATGCAAAATCATAGCAAGGATTTTGTGAACCAACTCTTTCACCAACTAAACTCCGCCATTCTTCACTAAATACTTCTCCCGCCATCACTAATTTAATCTGATATTGCTGCCACTCCACACCACGGGCGATACCAGTATCAATGACATCTTTTAAAAATGGCGGGTATCCCAATAACACCACTTGTTCAAATGCTGAACCTAATTCTTGGACAACTCGCAAGATTTCTTCTTTGTTGTTACCAGGAGTAATTACAGTGATGGGATAACCTTTGCTAGCAAGATAACGACAGCAATTAGTAGTAAACATCCCACCTACCCAAGTGCCCAAAGTGAAACAAATCACTGCTAGGGTACGTCTGGTATCTGCATAGAAACTATCGTGAAAAATCTGCTCAAAGCGTGTGGCGATTTGGAGTTCATCTGTGAAAAAACGAGGCCAAAATGTCGGTTTACCACTGGAACCTGAAGAAGCAGCTATCATGTCGCACGCTTCTAATTGTCCGTTGCGGCACAAGTCAGCTAAAGGATAACGCAGTATATAATTTTGTTTAGCGATCGCTGGGAGTTTTTGAAACTCCTCCAAGGTTTGAATAGTCGTGGGATTAATTTCCCTTTCTGCTAAAAAAGCCTTGTAAGCTGGTACATTAGCTGCCACATCGTGAAATAAAGTCAACGCTGACGAAGTTTGAGTGTTGAGATGCCGTTGCAGTAGCGTTTCTAGGGGGGTAGACAAAAAATCTTCAAATGCTTTAATTACTTGCTGCTGTCTTGATTTGCGGTTCATGACGCTTGTTATTATCCTGAAGTAGAACCAACACCGTTAAAATAATTTGTAATTCGTAATTCGTAATGACGCTCTCTACGAGACGCTAGAAGCGTAGCTTGCTTCTCTGTAAGAGTACGCGGACTCGCTACCGCTGCGCTAACGTAATTCGTAGGATATCCGAAAATGAGGGTATGCGCGTTGTAGTTACTCAATAAAACCTTAATTTATCCTTCAGCACCATGCAGCTCTATTGCAGTAAACAACACACAAATAATGGTAGTAACCGCTTTTGTACCCATTGTGGTGAGCCATTACCTCTTGGTGTGGGACAGGTTGTGGATAATCGCTATCAAATTATCCGTCATCTAGGGCAGGGCGGCTTTGGACGCACCTATTTGGCTGGGGATATAAGTCAATCCCATCGAACCTGTGTGCTGAAGGAATTTGCACCCCAAGTTCAAGAACATCAAGATTTACAAAAAGCTAAAGAGTTATTTGAGCGAGAAGCCAATGTTCTGAAAAAACTCCAGCATCCGCAAATTCCGCGTTTTCACGCCTCGCTACAAGTGAAAATAGGCACTAAAGATTTTTTCTTTCTAGTGCAAGATTATGTGGATGGTGACAATTACTACCAATTATTAGAACAGCGTGAAAATCAAGGAAAAACCTTCAGTGAAGAGGAAATAATCACTTTACTGCAACAAATTTTACCTGTGTTATCCTACATCCACTCACGAGATGTAGTTCACCGTGATATTTCTCCCGACAATTTAATTTGGCGACGTTCTGATAATCTGCCAGTGCTGATTGATTTTGGTGGTGTCAAGCAATTGCCGGCTTCTCAAGGTTTTTGGCGGACTAAGCTGGCTGAAAATAACACTTTGTTAGGTAAAAAAGGCTACGCACCAGAGGAACAACTACGGCAGGGTAAAGCATTTTTTAGTAGTGATTTATATTCTTTAGCGGTGACATCACTGGTGTTACTCACAGGACAAGAACCGCAAAAATTATACGACAGCTATCAGGGAATTTGGGGTTGGGGAAAGGAAATCCGAGTGAGTCCGCAACTGGAAGCGGTGTTAAAAAAGATGCTGGCTTATAAACCGAGCGATCGCTACCAACGAGCCGAGCAAATCCTCAAAGATTTACCATCGTCAACTGCTAGTAAATCCGCAGGTAGTTATATTACCACCAAGATAAAAACGATGGTCGTTGCTCCAGGAAGACAACGCGCCAGCGCTGTTATGAGTAGATTCCAGAACAAAACGCAAGCGATTGCTAAACCAATATCTTTACCTATTTGGATTCGTCCTTTTGTGATGAGTTTAGGGGGGACAGCTTTAGTTGTCTTAACCGGCGCAGGTGCTTGGGCGGTGGTAAATGCGGTGATTCGAAGCGTAACTTCAATTACTATACCTTCAGTTTCATTACCGCAAATTCCCCAGTTTCCAAATCCGATCGGTAAACCAGTCAGCGACAAAGGAAAAAATAGCAACCTCCAGGAAATTATCAGTCGTCGTCAAGAGCTAGAAATTACTGAAGGATTTTTTATACCCTTTGTAGATAATTTATTTTATACAAAAAAACCGGAATTAAAGGGACGTAGCCTCACATCTAAACCTGAAGACGCTGGTTTACGAGATGAATGGTCTGGTATCGCTGATGATTTGTTGGATAAACTAGAACAGGCTAACCTCAGTACAGCAGCTCGTCGCAAATTGGGGAACTATAGTCAAAAAGATTACGATACATGGAGACGACAAGCGCGATCAGGGCAGTTTGGGAACTATACAATTGATCAACTGACCAAAGACACAAATGAAAAATTTGATCGGTTGTTTCCTGATCAGCAGCGTGGGAAACTGAACCAACAGACTTTTGGTCAAATTTGGTATGCGATCGCAGCTGATCAAGTCAGTAAAGTACAATCTGGCAAGTAACGGGACTGGGCACTGGGGAAGAATAACTAATAATTAATGACTAATAACTAATGACTAAAATATATTGTTCTAAAGGACATGAAAATTCCCCAGGTAGTCGCTTTTGTCTCCAGTGCGGTGAAAAATTGTTGGATACACCCATGAGTTATGGTATCCAACCGGGACTAACTTTAGGCGATCGCTATGTGATTGTACGTCAAATTGGCCAGGGTGGCTTTGGACGCACTTATTTAGCTGAAGATGTCAACCGTTTCCGCGAACTTTGTGTTTTAAAGGAATTTTCCCCCCAAGTTCAAACCGCTTACGTTGTTCAAAAAGCTGAAGAACTGTTTGAGAGAGAAGCAAGTGTTCTTTATAAACTGCAACATCCCCAAATTCCCCGCTTCCGGGAACTGCTTCGCATCAACTTAGGGGGCAAAGAATATCTGTTTTTGGTACAAGATTATGTAGAAGGGGAAACTTACAACTCGTTGTTAGATGCTCGAATAAAGCAAGGTTTGCGCTTTACAGAGGCAGAAGTACGCCAATTATTGCAGCAAATTTTGCCAGTGTTGGAATACATCCACTCACTAGGAGTAATTCATCGAGATATTTCTCCAGATAATTTAATGCTTCGCACTGTTGACAAACTGCCAGTATTAATTGATTTTGGCGGTGTCAAACAAGTAGTAGCAGTAGTTGCTTCCCAATATTACCAACCCGGCGTAGTTGCATCATCCCCATCACCAACCCTATTGGGTAAGATAGGATTTGCGCCCCCAGAACAGATGCAAACTGGGTTAGTATCTCCCCACAGCGACTTGTATGCTTTAGCAGCAACAATGTTGGTTTTACTGACAGGGAAACAACCTCAAGAATTAATTGATACCTACACTCTTAGTTGGCAGTGGCGACGGGAAGTTAGCCTGAGTCAAACTTTGGCAGATGTATTAGATAAAATGCTATCTGCAAGACCAAGCGATCGCTATCAATCAGCCCGTCAAGTACTCCAAGCTATCAACTCGCCCCCAGCTAACTTTCCCCCAACTCAATACCCCAAACCACCACAACCACAACCCACATCCGCCACCGTAGCCGTCTCTCCACCTCCCCCATCCTCCCCATCCCCCTCATC